>JAFAZZ010000127.1 GCA_019239375.1 Solirubrobacterales bacterium
GCCGGCGCTTCTCGCCGCACGCACCATGCATAACGCGCCAACGTCCCCCTCCCACGACACCGCGCTGGCACATAAGCATGGCCAGGATGCTTATGTCGCCAAGGCCACCCGGCGTGTGGGAGGTTTGCTGCGTTATGCATGGAGCGCCAGTGGGAGTGGGCGCCCGCCCCACCGCCGGCACGACCGACCCCGCCCGCGCCAAAGAGACCGTCGGCACGACCGACCCCGCCGGCCCCAGGGAGACCGCCGGCGGGCTCATCCGAATGTCTCCTTCACCAGCCGGCGCTGCTCTTTGGCCGCGAACTCGGCGAACCGTCCAGCGAATTCGGAACGGGCGGCGTGTTCGTCCTCGGACAGCCGCGCGATCAGCGCGCCCATGCCCATCAGCGCCGCCTGGCCTCCCGCGGTCTCCCCCACCTCGGGCCCGAGCGAGCGCAGCAGCGCCAGCTGGACCTCGCGGTCCTGGTGGCGGCCGAGCACGTCCTGAAGGCCCTTGAGCGTGCGGACCATCGGCTTGACCACCTCGCCGGGATAGAGCGGAGCGCCGAACAGCTCGAGCATATACCGCAGCTCCTTGCCCTTCTTGCGCAGCTCGTGGTAGTCATCGGCAGGGCTGGACGGCTCGATGGCGCGGCCCATCCTGACCATCTGCCGGTACACCTTGCGGATCCGTTCGCCGGCGACCGCGCCGATCGGCCGGGCGGCGTCGGGACGATCGGCTTCGCCGGCGCCCTCGAGCCCGGCGAGGAACGAGCGCCAGCCCGACACCAGCGCAGTGGCACGCCCGGAACGCAGCGTGCGGCCCAGCTCACGGTGCGCCTGCACCCGCCGGGAGCGCAGCACGTCCAGGAGCGGGTCGAGATCGCCTCGCATCTCTTCCGGGACGAGCCCCCGGATCGCCTCGAACTCGAGCAAGTGAACGTCGAGGTCGCGCGCGTCGCCGCTGGCCTGCTGCAGCCAGCGGAACTCGCCTCGGAAGCGGGCCAGCTCGCCCGGCGGGAACACCCGACGAAGCTCGCGCTGAACCGCGCGCGAGCGCCGCACCGAGACCCTCAGGTCGTGCAGGAACTCGCTGTCAAGATCGTCGATCGTGCCCGCCCGGTTCGCCTCGATCACCTCGAGCAGCGCCCGCAGCACCGCCGCCGCGCCACCATCGGCGCGCTGCTCGAAGCGCAGGGGCACGTCGATCTTCGCCGGGATCCCCCCCGGGACGCCGCCAATCACCCTGACCGCCTCGTCGACCAGCGGCTCCCCGGCCGGCTTGAATCCTAGTTCTTGTTCCAGCGTCGCCTGCACGCCCCGGCGCTCCTCGTCGTACCCGCGGACCGGGGTAATCCGTACCCGGGGGCGGAGCGTCGAGCCGAGCCCCGTCGGTCCGGCCAGGGCAAGCTCCTCGACGGCCAGGCGCACCACCGTCTTGCGCTCGCCGTCGAGCACCGACATGAGTCGCTCGGAGGCGTGGAGGCGGACGAGCAGGAGGAGCGCGCGCACGTCGGTGAGCGATTGCAGCGCCTCGCGCAGTGGCCCGGGCGCCAGGTCGACGGCGAACAGGGGCTCGTCTGGCCGCCCCGTCGGCAGCGAGGCGCGGATCGCCCCCGTCTCCCGCCCCACCAGCGATAGGCATTCGTCCTCGTGGATCAGCGAGAGCCCAGCGGCGTGGAGCAGGCCATCGAAGGTGTCGTAGTAGCTCAGCTCGTGCTCGCGCTGCGCGCCGTCCTTCACATCGAGCGCACCGGCCAGCGCCTCGCCGGCGCCGCGGAGAGTCATCCGGTCGGGCAGGAGGAGGTCCGAGGCGGTCACCCCGAGAGCATCTCCAGGCGCGCCACCGCCTCGTCGATCTCCGCGTCGGAGACGATCAGAGGGGGCTCGAGGCGGATCGTGGCCGGACCGGTCGCGTTGACCACCAACCGCTGCTCGAGCAGCGCGCGCCGGGCCAGCTCCGCGGCATCGAGCCCTCCAACGAGATCGATCGCCAGCATCAACCCCCGGCCCCGCACCGTCGCCACGAACGGCAACGCGGCGAGGGCCGAAGCGAGCCGCTCGCCCGCCGCGCGCACGCGCGTGAGAAGTTTGGGGTCGGAGCAGATCTCGAGCGCGACGCGGGCGGCGGACGCGACCATAGGTCCCCCGGCGAACGTCGAGCCGTGGTCGCCGGGCCGGAGCGCGTCGGCCAGCCGCGGACCGGTGACGAGCGCGCCGATCGGCAGCCCGCCGCCGAGCGCTTTGGCGCTGCTCAGTGCGTCGGGGACCACGTCCGTCTGCTCATAGGCCCACAGCGTGCCGGTCCGGCCCATCCCGGTCTGGATCTCGTCGAACAGGAGCGCGGCGCCGGTCCGCTCGCATGCGTCGCGGGCGGCGCGCAGCAACTCGTCGGACAGGACATGGATCCCGGTCTCGCCTTGGATCGGCTCGATGAGCACCGCGGCGGTCTCGGAGTCGACTGCGTCCGAAAGCGCAGCCGGGTCCTTCGGAACGACCACGAACCCGGGCACGAGCGGCGCGAACGGCGCCTGCTTGGTCTCCTGCGGCGTGGCCGAGAGCGCGCCGTAGGTGCGGCCATGGAACGCCCCTTCGAGCACGATCACCTTCCCGTGCGGCCGGGCCCGGCGCGCCAGCTTGATCGCGGCCTCGTTGGCCTCGGCGCCCGAGTTGCACAGGAACACTTTGCCGCCCAGCGAGCTGCGCGACAGCGCGGCCGACAGCTCGAGCGCCGGCTCGGTGTAGTACAGGTTGGTCACGTGGGTGAGGCGGGCAACCTGCTCGCGCACGGTGTCGACGATGCGTGGATGGCAATGGCCCACGTTGAGCACGGAGATGCCGGCCAGGAAGTCCAGATACTCGTTGCCGTCCGCGTCCCACAGCCGGCAGCCCGACCCGCGGACGAACTGGACCGGGTTGCGCACGTAGGTGGGGATCGCGTAATCGCGCTCGAGCTCCTGAAGGCGCCTGAGCGACGGCGCCGCGGCCGGCGGCGTGTGCGGCTGGCCTTTGATCATCCCTGCGGAGCGATCTTGGTTCCCAGGCCGGCGTCGGTGAACAGCTCGAGCAGCAGCGAGTGCGGCACGCGGCCGTCGACGATATGGGCGAAGGACACGCCGCCGTGGATCGCGTCGACGCACGCCTGAAGCTTGGGCAACATGCCGCCGGCCACCCCGGCCAGCGACGCCTCCACGGCCTCGACCGACGCCTCCGAGACCACGCTGGCGCCGTCGCCGGGATCGCGCAGCCAGCCCGGCACGTCGGTGAGAAACATCAGCTTGTATGCCTTCAGCGCGCGGGCCACCGCCCCCGCCGCCTCGTCCGCGTTGATGTTGTAGGAGTTGCCGGCGGGATCGGCGCCCACGCTCGCCACCACGGGGATGTAGTCCTGCGCGACGTGGGTGAGTACGTCGACGTCAACCCGCTCGATCCCGCCCACGAAGCCGATGTCCTGGCCGCTCGGCGCCACCTTGCGCGCGGCCCGGAAGAGCAGGCCGTCGTCGCCGCACAGGCCGATAGCCGGTTGCCCGTGGCGGTTGATCAGCAGCACGATGTCCTTGTTGACCTTGCCCACCAGCACCATCTTGGCGACCTCGACGGTCTCGGGGTCGGAAACCCGCAGGCCGTCCACGAAGCGCACGGGCAGGTCAAGGCGCTGCATGTAGCTCGTGATCTCGGGACCGCCGCCGTGCACGATGACCGGGTTCATGCCGACGTACTTGAGCAGCACGACGTCGCGGGCGAACTCCTCCTTGAGGGTCGACTCGGTCATCGCCGCACCGCCGTACTTGATGACGACGGTCTTGCCGTGGAACTCGCGGATGTACGGCAGTGCCTCGAGCAGGGTTGTGACGTCCCGCGTCGGGCGGGCGGGGAGGGTGCTCACGGCTCGGCTAGGTCGCGTATTCGGCATTGAGCGTCACGTATTCGTGCCCCAGGTCGGAGAAGAACAGCTCGGTCTCTGCGCCTTCGCCTGGCAGTTCGATCTCGTACTCGATCTCCTCGCTCTGGACGGCTGCCGTCAGCGCGTCGGTGTCGTGCGGCACGTATTGGCCGCGCGCGCACACGGGCGTGCCCTCGATCGTCACGTCGACCTCGAGGGGCGCCGTGCCGGGCATGGCCATCCCGACGGCCTGGACGATCCGGCCCCAGTTCGGATCCCCGCCATACAGGGCGGTCTTGACCAGAGGCGAGTCGGCCACAGCGCGCGCCACCCGATGCACGGCGCGGTCATCGCCGCCGCGCACCACCACACGGCCGACCCGCCGCGCGCCCTCGCCGTCGCTCACGATGTACAGCGCGAGCTGGCGGAGCACCGCATCGAGCGCCTCGCCGAACAGCAGCTCATCCTCGGTCTCGGGCTGGACCTGCACACCCGACTCGCCGCTGCACTGGAGGATCACCGTGTCGCTGGTCGAGAGCTGACCGTCCACGCTCACGCGCTCGAACGAGCGCTTGACGGTCACGCTCAGGAGCAGGTCGGCCGTGTCGGGCGTCAGCGCCGCGTCGGTCTGCACGAAGCAGAGCAGCGTGGCGAAGCCCGGCGAGATCATGCCCGCACCCTTGGCCTGCGCGGTCAGCCGCACAACCCCGCCCTCGAGCTCGACGTCCAAACAGGCATGCTTGGCGAAGGCGTCAGTTGTCCGTATCGCCGCGGCGAAGTCCGCGTCGCCGTCGTGGCGCAGCGCATGTCCCGCCTCCGCGATTCCCCGCCTGACCGCGTCGATGGGCAGCGGAACCCCGATGACCCCCGTGGAGGCCACCGCCACCGCGCCGGCCGATCCCACTCCGCCGGCGAGCGCCGCCGCTCGCTGCATCTCGGCCGCGTTCTCGTAACCGGGGCGGCCCGTGGCCGCGTTGGCATTGCCAGAATTGGCCACCACGGCCCGGATCCCGGCCAGCTCACACCGCTCGCGGCACAAGAGCACCGGGGCCGACTGGGTCCCCGAGCGGGTAAACCGCGCCGCGCTGCTCGTCTGCGGGACATCCGAGACCAGCAGGCCCAGGTCCGGACCGCCGCTCGGCTTGATCCCGCACGCCACCCCCGCCGCGCGAAAGCCGCGCGGGAGTCCGGCGTGTGGCTCGCTCACATTGGCTGGGACCTCGATCCAGCGTGAGCGGAAGAAGGAGTGGATCGCGGTCACCGGATCGCCTCGCGCTGCTCGGAGGCGCCGACGCCGATTCCCTCCGCCTCGCGTAGACCAAACATCACGTTGAGGTTCTGCACCGCCTGGGAGGCCGCGCCCTTCCACAGATTGTCGATCGCGGCGAACACGATCACCCGCCCCGTGCGCTCGTCGTGGTGGGCGGAGATCCGGCAGATGTTGGTCTCGCGCACGTCCCGCACGCCCGGAGGACCGGCGGCGAGCTCGACGAACGGCTCGTCGGCGTAAGCCTCGGCATACAGCCCGTCCAGGTCGGGGAGGCTTGCGCCGGCGGGAAGGGTCACATAGCACGAGACAAGCTCACCCTGATCGAGCGGCACCAAGTGCGGGACGAAGGTGATCCGCACGTTCGCGCCGAGCTCGGCCAGCTCCTGCTCGATCTCGGGGATGTGGCGATGGTGCGGTACGCCGTAGGCGTTCACGTTCTCGTCCGCGGTCACGAAGTGGGTCTTCTCGCTGGGCGTGCGGCCTGCTCCCGACACGCCTGACTTGGCGTCGACGATCACCTCGCCGATCAGACCCTCGCGGGCGAGCGGCGCGAGGGCGAGGAGCGTCGCGGTCGGATAGCAGCCGGGGTTGGCGACGAGGTCGGCGCCGCGGATCTGCTCGCGGTAGCGCTCGGGCAGACCGTAGACGGCGTCGGCGAGCAGTTCGGGCGCCTGATGCTCGCGATACCAGCGGCTGTACACGGCGGGATCGCGCAGGCGGAAGTCCGCGCTCAGGTCGACGACGCGCACCTCGCGCGCGCGCAGCTGTGCGACCAACGGCGCAGCGGCGCCGTGCGGGTAGGCGACGACGGCGGCCTCGACTTCGCCGTGGCGGTCGATGTCGAGCGCCTCGAGCTCGCGCGGCACTCGGTGATGGGGGTAGAGCTCGTCGAGCCGACGTCCCACGTCGCTGCGCGCGGTCAGCGCGACGAGTTCGAACGAGGGGTGGCGGTCCAGGAGGCGGGCAGCCAGCGCGCCAGTGAAGCCGGCGCTGCCGAACACCGAGACGCTAGGAGGCACGGATCCTCCCCCCCAGCGCGTTCTCCAGCGCGGCCGCGATCGCGTTGCGACGCTCGGCGACCTCCTCGTCGGTCAACGTCCGGTCGCCGGCGCGAAAAGTCAGGCGCAGCGCCAGCGACTTCTTGTCCTCACCGAGCTTGCTGGGATCCCGGTAGACGTCGAACACCGCGGCTTCGGCCAGCAGCGGGCGCCCGGCGCCGCGGACCGCGTCGATGAGCTCTTCGGCGGTCACGTGTTCGGGCACGATCACGGCGAGATCCTCGCGCACGTCCGGGAAGCTGCTCACCTCGCGGTAGAGCGTGGTCGTGGGCATGGGCACCGCATCGAGGTCGAGCTCGAAGGCCGCAACGGTGCCGTCCAGCTCCCATGCCGCCGCGACGAGCGGATGGATCTCTCCGACCCACCCAACCGGCTCGCCGTCGGCCAGCACGCTCGCCGCCCGGCCGGGGTGCAGGAACGGCTGGCCGGCGGGCACGACCGTCCACGGCACGCGCAGCGCATCGAACAGACCGGCCAGCACGCCTTTGATGGCGAAGAAGTCGACCGGTCGCGGCTGCGGCTCGCGCCAGGTGGCCGGGCGCACGGCGCCGGAGAGGAGCGCGGCGACGTGGTAGGGCTCGCGCGGCAGCCGGCCCTCGGGCCCGGGCAGATACACCGCCCCGGCCTCGAACAGCCGCAGTGTGCCGGTCCCGCGGGTGTGGTTGTGACGGGCCACGTCGAGCAGCGAGCCGAGCAGGGTGGTGCGAAGCAGCGACAGATCGGTCGAGATCGGGTTGACGAGCTCGACGGCCGGCCGAAGCGCATGATCGGGCCGGAGGCGCAGGCGATCGCCCAGCTCGGGGCTGGCGAAGCTCCAGCCGACGATCTCGTCGAGCCCCTGAGCGATGAGCGCGTCCGCGGCCCCACGGCGCAGCTTCTGTCGCGGCGTGAGCTGTCCGCGTGCACCGTGGCGGGAGGGCAGCGTCGCGGGCAGCTTCTCGAGGCCGTCGAGCCGGGCCACCTCCTCGATCAGGTCGACCTCGCGCGTGACGTCTCCGCGCCGGAACGCCGGCACGGTCACCTCCAGGCCGTCATGGGCCCACGCGGTCTTGAAGGCGAGCGCGCCCAGGATCTCGGCGCTGCGCTTGCGCGGAATGCCGACTCCGAGCAGCCCGCCGACGCGCACATCGCGGAGCGCGATCGTCCTGGCCGGCGGCCCCTCGCCACCGATGTCGATCGTCCCAGGTATGAGGCGCGTGCTGGTCAGCTCGAGCATCAGCCGGGCCGCGACGGCCTGAGCCTCCATGGCCTGCTCGGGCTGGAGCTGCTTCTCGAACCGAGCCGAGGCCTCGCTACGCAGCCCGAGCTTGAGCGACGTGCGGTGGATGTTGGCCCCGTTCCAGTTGGCCACCTCCATCAGCACCCGCGTGGTATCCGGTTGCACTTCGCTCCGGGCGCCGCCCATGATTCCGGCGATCGACGTTGGGCCTTCGGCGTCCTCGATCAGGACCATGTCGTGGTCGAGCGTCCTCACCTGCCCGTCCAGGGTTTCGAGCTGTTCGCCGTCCTCCGCCCGTCGCACGGTGAGACGGGCACCGGCGACCCGGTCGAGGTCGAAGGCGTGCAGCGGCTGCCCGGTCAGCAGCATTACGTAGTTGGTGATGTCGACGACGTTCGAGATCGGACGCTGGCCGGCCGCCATCAGCCGCGCCTTCAGCCAC
Organism: Solirubrobacterales bacterium; assembly: GCA_019239375.1. Taxonomy (GTDB): domain Bacteria; phylum Actinomycetota; class Thermoleophilia; order Solirubrobacterales; family Solirubrobacteraceae; genus Palsa-465. The sequence continues at coordinate 7,852 of JAFAZZ010000127.1, forward strand.
GCCGGGCTGGGGCCGATCTTGACGTCCTCGAACACGCGCGCGGTGAAGCGGGGGCACAACTCGGCATCCTCCACCGTGATCGCGACGGCGCTCGGGTCGCCCGGCTCGCCCGGATCATCCTGCCATGGCGGCGGCGTGAGCGGCGCACCGGTCGCGGCGTGCGCCTCGCGGGCCACGCCGTAGATCCCGAGGCAATCGGGACGGTTGGGAGTGATCTCGAGCTCGAGCACGTCGGTGGCGATCGGCAGGACGCTGCGCAGCGGAGCGCCGGGCTGCAGGCCATCGGGATCGAGCACCATGATCCCGTCGTGCTCGGTGCCGATGGCCACCTCGTCCTCGGCCAGGATCATGCCGTTTGACTCAACGCCGCGCAGCTTCGCCTTGCCGAGCGTGGATCCGTCCGGCATCACGGCGCCCGGCTTGGCCACCGCCACCGTCTGCCCCACGGCTACGTTGGGCGCGCCGCACACGATCTGGGAGGGGCGCTCATCACCGATGTCGACCAGGCACACGCTCAGCCGGTCGGCATTAGGGTGCTGCCCGGCCTCGATCACACGCCCGATCACGAACTTCTCGAGTGCGCCCACGCCGTGACGGTGGATCGCCTCGACCTTGGTGCCGGTCATGGTCAGCCGTTCAGCGAGTGCGTGCGTGTCGAGGGGCGGGTCGGCGTATTCGCGCAGCCAGTGCACCGGGACGCGCATCAGCGACTGTCCTCACGCGTGTCGTGCCTGCTCCCCCTCACCCGAACTGCTCCAGGAAGCGCACGTCGTTGTCGTAGAGCATTCGCAGGTCGGGCACGCCGTGCTTGAGCATGGCGATCCGCTCGATCCCCATTCCGAACGCGAAGCCCTGAATCTCCTCGGGGTCATAGCCGTACTCACGCACGTAGGCGAACACGTTCGGGTCCACCATCCCGGCGCCCAGGATCTCGATCCATCCCTCACCCTTGCACAGCGGGCAGCGCAGCCCGTGGGCGGTCAAGCCCCCCGTGCAGTTGAAGCAGGACACGTCGACCTCGACGCTCGGCTCGGTGAACGGGAAGAAGTGCGGGCGCAGGCGGACCTCGCGCTCTTCGCCGAAGATCGCGCGCGCGAACGCCAGCAGCGTCCCCTGCAGGTCCGCGAGCGTGATGTCGGTGTCGACGGCGAGGCCCTCGATCTGGTGGAATTGCGGCGTATGGGTGGCGTCGTTGTCGGGGCGGTAGGTGCGACCGGGCATGATGATGTAAAGCGGAGGCGGCTGGTGCTCCATCGCTCTGACCTGCACGGGCGACGTGTGCACGCGCAGAAGTCGCGCGTTCGGGTCGAAGATGTCATCGGCCGGCGCGACGTAGAAGGTGTCGGTCATCAGCCGCGAGGGGTGCGTCGGCGCATGGTTGAGCGCGTCGAAGTTGTAGTAGACGGTCTCGACCTCGGGGCCCTCGGCGACGTTGAAGCCAAGCCCGATGAACACATCCTCGAGTTCCCGCCGCGTCTCGGTGATCAGGTGCAGTCGTCCCGGGTCGTGGCGGGGGTCGGGCGGCAGGGTGATGTCGACCCGGTCGCGCTCGAGACGTTGCTCGAGCTCGACGGCGGCGAGATGCTGTGCGCGCTGCTCGATTGCCGCCTCCAGCGCCTTGCGCGCCTCGTTGGCCGCCTTGCCGGTGGCGGCGCGCTCGCTCGCTGGCAGCTCGGCGACGGTCCGCAGAAGGTTGGGCAGCTCCGCCTTGCGCCCGAGGTAGTGGATGCGGACGTTCTCCAGGGTCTGAGTGTCGGTGGCGGTGGTGATCGCCTGCTCGGCCTCCTCCCGGATCTGTTGGATGCGGTCGGTCATTCCGGTTCCGGGGCCATCCTACGGCTCAGCTCGTAGAGCGCAATCGTCGCGGCCATCGCCGCGTTCAGGGAACTGGTGGCGATAGGGATGTGCGCCACGACGTCCGCATCGTCGACGACCTCGGCGGGCAGCCCTTCGCGTTCGGATCCGACGAGCACCGTTAGTTCTTTGGCGCTGGAGCAGTCGTACGCGAAGGTGGATCGCCAAAGAACGTCCAACGGTTTGCCGGCGCGGGGCACGAGCGCGACCTTCACGCCGGGCAGCTCATCCACGGTGCCCCGCGCCAAGGGCACCGCGAACACCGCGCCCATGCTGGCCCGGACGGCTTTCGGCGAGTACGGATCGGCCGTACCCGGCCCGAGCGTGACGCAAGAGGCGCCGAACGCTTGGGCGCTTCGTAGCACCGCCCCGACGTTGCCCGGGTCGTGCACGCCGTGGAGGTACACGCACAACGGCCCGGCCGGCCCCGACGCCCAACGCGCCTCGTAGACGGCGAGCGTGCGCGTGCCGGAGCCGAGCCCTGAGGCGGACGCCAAAACCCCCGGCTCAACCTCGGTCCCAGGCAAACCGCTGCCTGCCGCGGCATATCGCTCGATGGCGTTCCACCCTTGGGCATCGGCCACTGACAACAAATCTTCACCCTCAGCTACGAACAACCCCGACCGCTCGCGCCAGCGCCGGCGCTGGCCAAGTCTGCGGATCTCCTTGAGCTTCTGGTTGTGGTGGCTGGTGATGTGGGTCATGAACGAGAAAGGGCGCCCTCCTGTGGAGTGGCGCCCGAGTGGCGGTGCTGGTGGGTCGGCTCTTGGCTCAGCCGGCCGCCAGCGCCTCACGGGCGCGGTCGGCAAAGCGTCGGAAGGTGTCGGCGTCGCGCACGGCGATGTCGGCAAGGATCTTGCGATCGAGCTCAACGCCGGCGAGCTGCAGGCCGTGCATGAGCTGCGAATAGGACATGTCGTGCTGCCGGGCGGCGGCGTTGATGCGCGTGATCCACAAGCGACGGAAGTCGCGCTTTCGGTTGCGCCGGTCGCGGTAGCGGTACTGATCTGCCTTGAGCACGGCCTCCTTGGCCACCCGGTAATGGCGGCTGGCGTCGCCCCGGTAGCCCTTGGCCAGCGCCAGCGTGGCGCGGCGCTTCTTGCGCGCGTGGACCGAGCGCTTGACCCGGGTCATCCGCGCTGCCTCCGCTTCACCCCGAGCAGCGTCTTCACCTGCGGCTCGTCGTGCTGGCTGATCCACGACGGGCGCGACTGGCGCCGCTTGCGCTTGGGCGACTTCTTCTCAAGGATGTGGGTCGAGAACGCGCGCCGCCCGCGCACCTTGCCGTTGGCGGTCAGCTTGAAGCGCTTCTTGGCGCCGGAATGGGTCTTCATCTTCGGCATGGAACCAGCCCCCAGTAAAGCAAACGCCCGAGCATGTGGCCGGCGCTGGGCGGCCGGGCGTACTCGCTCAGGCCGCGGCGCCGCGCGAGCGGGCGCCCCTCGCGCCGGACGCGGCCGTCTCTTCAATCGGCTCGTCCGTCGCCTCGCCGGCGCCGTTGGGCGTGCTGCCGGCGGGAACCGCCTCCGCACCCGGCTCGCCTGATCCCCTGGACCGGCGTCCGTCGGAGGTCTTCTCCTGGCGACCGTCGGAGACCTTGTCCTTCTCACCGACCAGCACCGCCTTCGACGGCGCGAGCAGCATCGTCATGTTGCGTCCATCCTGCACGGGAGCCTGCTCGACCACGCCGATCTCCGACAGCTCGCCGGCCAGACGGTCGAGCAGCGCGGTGCCGCGCTC
>JAFAZZ010000140.1 GCA_019239375.1 Solirubrobacterales bacterium
GTCCGTCCGGACGAGCACGATGTCTATCGGCGGCTATTTCCGCACCGCCCTGCCGGAACGTTACGCTTTGTGGGGGGCGAGACTGAGGAGGGACCGTGGGATCGACAGCGGGTGGAGTAGCTGGGGAGGGTGCGGCGATGCCGGGTCCGGTCGAGGATCCGAACGCCGTGTACGCGCTGGGTAGCAGCCGTGGCGAGAGTGCTCGCTTGGAGCGTCAGGCCGACGAGCTGGCACCGGATAGCTCGGTTTTGCTTGACTGGGTTGGTCTGCACCCTGGGGATAGCGCGATTGATGTCGGGTGCGGGCCACGCGGGGTGATCGAGTTGTTCTACGAGCGGGTGATGCCGGGCGGGCGGGTGGTTGGCTTGGACGGTGATCCGGCGCACGTCGCGATGGCGTCGGAACTGGTGGCCAAGCTGGGGCTGAGTGGCGTTGAGATCGCATGTGCGGATGCGCGGCAAACCGGGCTTGAGGCGGACTCGTTTGACCTGGTGCATCACCGGCTGCTGCTTGTCACAGTGCCCGAGCCGTTAGAGGTGCTGGCTGAGATGGTCCGGCTGGCTCGTCCGTCGGGGTTGGTCGCTGGGCTTGAGGCGGACACCGAGCACGCGATCTGCTACCCGCCACATCCGGCCTTCGACAGGCTCTGTGAAATCTTCACCGCTGTCTTCTCCCGTAACGGTGCGGACCCGCGCATGGGGCGCCGCCTAGCCGCGCTGTACCGTCAAGTGGGGCTAGACGACGTTGAGGTACAAGCCCGCGCCAACGTGTATCCGCCCGGCCACTCGCGCCGGACGATCCGGGCCGACCTGGTCAGCGCGATGCGTCCCCAGGTCCTGGAGATGGGCCTCGCTGATGACCGCGAGCTCGATCGGCTTGACAGCGAAGCACGCGAGCACCTCGCCGATCCTGACACCGTGGTCATGCCCAGCCTATGGTTCCTCGCCTGAGGGCGTAAAGCGCCGGCCGTATAACAGGGTCAGCGCACCTCAAAGGCGCCTGGCTGCCGAATAGCGACAGGAACGGAGAGGCTCCGCCAGCGCAGTGGAAGGACCGGGGCGCGAACCCGGGTAGACCGCGCTACTGCTCCGTCGCCCGCTGGGAAGCCAGACGCCGACCTACGTCTTTGGTCTCACTAGAGGCAAAGGAGCAGTCATCTCGCGGCATCAGCAGCGCCCGAAGGCCGCGCGGGCGGCGCAGCAGATGGCGGTTGCCTACGCCGTTTGCGTTGACGCCGGACCTGAGGGTGTAATTGCGGCTGCGCGTCTCAGGAGCAGGGCGACAGGAACGAGCAGCAGGCCGATCGGTGCGGCCGCAACCATGCAGCCGAGCGCAAGCACCACCACCAGTTGCCGGTTCACGCTGCCGGACCGAGGCGAGTTCGCTTCTGGCAAACGCAGCTCGCTGGTCGCCCCGCGCGGAGTCGCGAATCAGAAATCTCGGCGAGGCCTACGCGCGGCGCTAGTCCGATTTCGCGATGGACGCGCTCGAGGATGACCTGGATGAACGCCGCCCTCAGAGCTGAAGAATGGTGCTCCCCCGCGCGATGTCAGGCGGGTCGACGCTCGTGGTGACGTTCTTCTTCACCCACTCTGCCGCACGGCGCGGTGACTCCTCAGTGCCGGCCTTGTCTTGGCACACCGTCACGGTCGCCCCGCCGGCGTCCGCGCGAAACGCTGGATAAAATCGATCCTGCCCCGCTCCTGGCGAAACCTTCTCCCGGCCGCTTAGGGACGAGGACGACCGCCCTCATTTCGCAAAAAACAGGGAGGGGGCGAGCACCGTGCGACTTGAGAATCCCTAGGGTCCGTGCCCCCGGCCGAGACCGCTTTCAAATTGAATCGCACGGGGTCGATCTCGACGCTCAAGGTTGCATGGGCCGGCGGGATGGTCGTGCTCTCATAACGATGGGTGCGATCGGCGCGAGGCAACGATGGCCTCGCTCGCCCCGAGTTGAGGGCGACGATCGCCGGTAACCACACACTCGAGCGGCCGCCGACAGCGAGAGCGGACTTTGCCTCCATCACCGCGGCTAACTCCACACTGGCGCCGCGCGCGCGGCCGAATGCGCAGTTAAGGCAAGCCAAGGTCGGCGCGCTGGTCCACGGGACTGACCTCAGGCCGCCTCAGCGGCGTGGTGCGGTGACCCACCGGTCCACCCAGTCGCCGGTGCTCTGCCTGGTGGCGGCGTTGATGCTCGAGCTCGCGCCGCGCCGCTCCGGCCAGGTAGCTAGGGCTTCGTGATGTTGTGAACCGGGAACTCCCTCACGTCGGGCGGCGTCTGCATGGTCCGGTCTCCGAGTTCCTGCAGCGCCGGCTGAAGCCGCGACTGGACGAAGCGATCAAACGCCTCGCGCGATTGCCAGAAATCGATCACGCCCCACCCGCCTTCGATCGGGCCCGCCGAGTGAAAGATCAAACCCTCAGGTGGGTTCTGATCGACACCCATGTGAGAATGGAGCGCGTCGTACTGATCCTGCGTGCCTCCCTCGAACTTGATCCTAAGTCCCACCGCCATTGCGCCCTCCTAACTGCCGATGACCAATGCCAGCCTACAGCCGTCGCAGACACCAAGGCAAGCCCGCGCCGGGGCGATTCCCAGCCTGATCCCACGGCTGCCCGGCGGAGATTTTCCACGACCGAAGGCGCAGCGCGATCAGCCTGCGGGTGGGGACCGATGACGCAGATGAGCCGGTGGCCTGCCTGCTGGTCCAGGTGATCGATGCCACGCGCATATCGAGCAGGTCTCGGTCCATCCACACACTTGCCTATCGAGTCGTCGACCCGCGGCTTTCTCCTTCAAGGGCTGGCCCACTCGAAGGAGAAGCATGACCCGAGGTGAGGCTGCCGAACAGGCAGCCCGTTGTTCGTGGAAGGGGCAGTCTCGCGAGCGGGTGTTCTGGCTGCCGCGACTGCCCTGAAGGAGTGGTCTCCGGCGCCGCTCGAGGTGCCTTCCATAGCTCGGCGGGGTACGGTTCGGCGGTTCGAACGTGCACACCGGTCGCATCACCCCGGAGCTGCTACGCCGCAAGCCGGTCCAGGTCATGCTGGCGCTGTGCGGGCTGGCGCTTGCTGGGGCGATGGCTGTTCTGGTGGTAGGCCAGGGTCGGGCTCGCGACGTCGGGTATCACCAAGCGCGGCTCGAAGTGGGTGGCGACTCGTATCACTACCTGGCGTTCGTGCCGGCCAGCTATCGCGCTGCCTTGAAGGTGCCGCTGGTAGTCGTGCTCCATGGATGCAGCACCACCGCTAGTCAGCAGGCTGTTGCGAGCGGCTATGCCCGGGTCGCCGAGCAGCGGCGATTCATCGTCTTGTACCCGGACGTAGATCTGGCTGATCTCGCGCACGGTGGGTGCTGGAAGGGAATCTGGGATCCCGGCGCGGAGGGGCGGGGTCGAGGCGACGCCGGCGCGATTGCCGCGATGACCAGGATGGTGGTCGGGGCATGGAAGATCGATCCCAGTCGCGTCTACGTCATCGGTATCTCATCCGGCGCATTCGAGAGCTCGATCCTCGGCGCCAGCTACCCCGACCTATACGCGGCGATCGGCATCCACTCCGGTGCCGCGTACATGGTGGGCGCACTGGGGTGCCTGGCCGAAGGCGTGTCGCCAACCGATAGCGCAGCGCTGGCGCGCGCAGCCGTGGGTGCCATGGCGGCGCACGCCCGCGTGATGCCGGTCATCGTGCTCCATGGCGATCAAGACGAGGTGGTTCCCTACCGCTGCGGCGAGCAAGCGCTCCATCAGTGGCTCGACACGGACAACCTTGTTCTCGAGCGAGAACACCGCGTGCCCGTATTGGGGAGGCGAGCCGCGGTGAGGAAGGGCTTCGTCGCTCGCGGACGAACGTACGCGGTTATGTCCTACCCGGACGGGCAGGGATGCATCGTGGCGCAGCTTTGGACGATCCACGGTATGGCCCACGCCTGGTCCGGCGGTTCGAGCGATCCGTCTGTCTCTCGTTACGTGGACCCGCGCGGACCGAGCGCCGCCGCGGCCTCTTCGAGCTTCTTCTTCCGTTGGAGGATGTCCGGCGCGGTGGGCCCGTGCGCTCGGCAGGAACGCTGAGCACACCGGCGGGATTGCATCGCTAGTCGATCGCCCTGAGGGGGCTGCCGCCACCCACAGCCCACTCCCGTAGGGTCGTCGCGATGAAACCTCGGCCGCGAGCTTACGCTTCGGCTTGATCGCGACCCTGGAGGAGGAGCCTCGCTGCGGTCGTCTGCCGACGCTGAGGTGGCTGGTAGTTCGTGGATGCGGGAGTGACGGCTGGACTGGGGGTAGCTTTGGGTCGATGGCCGAGACCGCGGTTGACCTCACGGTTCCTCCGCTGGCTGACCTGCACCGCCGGCGCAGCGAGAAGTGGGCGCTTCACGACGGGGATGTCCTCAGCCTGACCGTGGCCGAGATGGACTTCCCAATCGCTGCGCCGATTCGAGAGGCGCTGTTTGCAACCATTGAGCGCAACGACCTTGGCTACGCCCTCCCCGGTGCGCCTGCCCTGGCAGAAGCGCTGGTCGGCTTTGCCGATCGGCGGCTGGGCTGGGCGGTCGATCCTGAGCAGGTCACCGTGGTGCCCGATGTCATGGTGGGGCTCATCGAGCTCTGCCGGGCGATCGCCGCACCCGGCCATGCGGTGGCCTTCGCCTCGCCGGGCTACCCGCCGTTCTTTGTCGAGTTCCAGGCGGCGGGGTTTCGAGTCGTCACCGTCGATCTAGATTCGCAGGGAAAGATCGACCTCGAGGCGCTCGACTCCGTTCTGGCGCGCCGTGTCGCGGCGTTCGTGCTCAGCAACCCGCACAACCCGACAGGTCACGTTGCCACGCGCGAGGAGCTTGCGCGGCTGGCCGAACGGTGCGCGGCGGCAGAAACTTGGGTTCTGGCCGACGAGATCCACGCGCCACTCGTCTTCCCCGGGGCCGAGCACATTCCCTGGCTCGAGGTATCAGACGCCGCGCGCGAATACGGCGTAGCACTCACATCGGCGTCGAAAGCGTTCAACCTCGCGGCTTTGAAAACCGCGTTCATCGTCACCGCCGCAGAGAGAAGCCGCGAGATGGTCAAGCGCCTCCCGGCTCAGCACGATCACGCCAGCCTGCTCGGAACGATTGCCGCCGAGGTCGCGTTCACGGCCGGCGATACATGGCTCGAGGCCGTAGTCGGGCAGCTGCAGTTGAACCGAACCCAGCTTGCAGCCGACCTGGCCGCACATCTTCCCCAAGTCGATTGGATTCCCCCGCAAGCGACGTATCTCGCCTGGGTGAACTGCACGCCCCTGGGACTCGGGGACGAACCGGCAAGCGCCTTCCTTGCGCACGGCCGAGTCGCCCTTGGAAGGGGCTTGGACTACGGCCAAGCCGGCGCGGGGTACGTCCGGCTGAACTTCGCAACAAGTCCAACACATCTCCGCGATGCCGTCCGCAGGATGGCCCGCACCGTCGAGCGCTAACTAGGCCGTCCGCTATAGCTTCGTCGCGCCCGGGCCGTCGGATACCTGCGGCCGCTTCGGCTCGTGGCAGACAGCAAGGAGAAGTCTGGGCTGACCCAGACGCGCCGGTCAGCTGGCTGGGTCTTCGTGAGAGCGGCAGTGGGCCGCGGGCTGCTGCTCGGTCCGCAAACTTGCACCGTAGGATAGGAGTGATGGACTACGCCCATTACCAGCATCTGCGCTTCGACCGTCGCGAGCACGGCGTGCTGCTCGTCACGATCGACCGCGAGCAGCGGATGAACGCCACCGATGAGCGGCTACACGCAGAACTGACCGGCGTATGGCGCGATGTCGAACGCGACCCGGGCACGCGGGTGGCGGTGATCACCGGCGCCGGCCAAGCGTTCTCGGCTGGGGGTGATCTCGAGATGATCGGGCGCCTGGCCGGCGACTACACGCGGGTCGCCGCGATGGCTACCGAGGCGGCCTCCTTGGTGACCAATATGCTCGACTGCGAGAAGCCGATCGTCTCCGCCATCAACGGCAGCGCTGTGGGAGCCGGGCTGGCCGTGGCGCTGATGGCCGACATCAGCGTGATCGCCGCCGAGGCCCGGCTCACGGATGGTCACCTGCGCCTGGGGGTCGTGGCCGGCGACCACGCGGCGATCCTGTGGCCGCTGCTGTGCGGGATGGCCAAGGCCAAGTACTACCTGCTCACGGCCGAGTTCATCGATGGCGCAGAGGCCGAGCGGATCGGCCTGGTCAGCCGCTGCGTCCCCCGCGAACAGGTGCTCGACACCGCGCTTGACATCGCCGAGCGAATCGCCACCGGCCCCCAGCAGGCCGCTCGCTGGACCAAGCGTACGCTCAACCATTGGCTGCGCGTCGCGATTCCCGCCTTCGATGCTGGCATCGCCTACGAGATGCTCACGTTCCTGGGCGATGACGTCCGCGAGGGCGCACGCGCCATCACAGAGCGACGACAGCCCAGGTTCGCCAGCGGGGCTGACCCTCACGGCAGCGACGACGCCACCGAGAAGACAGACGTCTGAGACCGGCGTGACCCGATATCCGCCGGTAGGACCGGCACTACCTCCGCCTTTGAGCGCTCGTCCACGCCGCTATTGCCCTCGCCCTCGGCAGTTGGAATCAGGTATCCGAGGCGGTAGTCGACCCGTGCGTGATGCTCGGCTTGAGGCTCAGGTGAGAGGGCTCGGGCGTTAGATTTGGCGCATGCGCTTCGAACGGGCGGCCATACCCATCGGGTTCGCGTGGAGCTCGCCGTTCGCGCGCTGGCAGGGGCCGTTCGCGGAGGTGTCGAGCCTGGACCTGGCGTCGTCGGTGACGCAGCAGGCGCTGGAGGACCGAGGGCTTCCGCCGGCGGAGCTGGCCGGGATCGTGTTGGGCTGGACGGTTCCGCAGCCGGGATCGTTCTACGGCGCCCCAACGGTGGCGGCTCGGATCGGGGCGATTGGGGTAACCGGCCCGATGATCGCGCAGGCGTGCGCGACTTCTGTCGCGTGCTTGCAGGCCGCAGCCAGCAGCGTGGAGAGCGGGGAAGAAGGGCTTCAGCTTGTGTGCGTGGCCGACCGGACGAGCAACGGCCCGCACATGGTCTTCCCTGCGCCGTCCTCGCCGGGTGGCACGCCGCGTCACGAGGACTGGGTGATGGAGAGCTTCCGGCGCGATCCGTGGGCGGGCAAGTCGATGGTGGAGACCGCCGAGCGAGTGGCTGCCGATGCGGGGCTGACTCGCGAGGAAATCGACCAGGTGGCGCTGCTGCGCTACGAGCAATATCGGGACCGCGCTCTGGCGCACGACCGGGCGTTCCAGCGCCGCTATATGGTGCCGGTGGAAGTGCCCCGCGGCAGGCGGGCGCATGATCTAATCGATGGCGACATCGGCGTCCACGAGACGACTGCTGACGGCCTGCGGGCGCTGGAGCCGGTGGTCCCCGGCGGTGTCGTGACCTATGGCGCGCAGACTCATCCCGCCGACGGGGCGGCGGGAATGATCGTCACCTCCGCGGGGCGAGCGCGGGCGCTCAGCGCGGACGGAATCGTGCGGATCCTGGGGACCGGGGTCGCCCGCGTCGGCAAGGCGGAGATGCCGAAGGCGCCGGTGCCGGCCGCTCGGGCGGCGCTCGACGCCGCCAGCATAAAAATCGCAGAAGTCGCGGCCGTGTCGACCCACAACCCGTTCGCCGTGAACGACGTCTACTTCTCGCGCGAGACGGGCTACCCGCTGGAGCGGATGAACGAGCACGGCTCGAGCCTGGTCTACGGGCATCCGCAGGGACCCACCGGAGCGCGGCTGATTGCCGAGCTGATCGAGGCGCTGCGCGACCGGGGCGGAGGAATCGGGCTGTTCACCGGATGCGCGGCCGGGGACACGGGCGCGGCCGTGGTTGTCCGGGTGGAGGATTAGCGACCGTGGTGAGCCGGGTGGAGGATTACGCGGACAGCACGCGTGACGGGAGGTTGAAAGCGCTGCGGCTCGCAAATAGGCTGGGCTGACCGATCGATAGGTCAGTCCAGGTAGAGAGGAGAGCCGGGATGGTCACGAGGAGCACTGCGGTGCGGCGGAGCGAGCTTGAGAGCACCAGCGCGGCGCGGGCGAGGGAGGCGCTCGACCGGGGGGATCTCGAGGCGGCACGAGCCGAGATCGACGGCATCCTCGCCGAGGAGAAGCCGATCCACGACCTCTACGGAGACATGTGCGCCTCGTTTCTGAGTTTCATCGCGTCCAAGCTCGGCGAGGAGGCGGTCGACGAGGCGTGGCGGTACGTGGCCGACGATGTGTGGAAGCCGGTACTGATGCAGTTCAAGGACTCCGGCGGCCCCGAGGCAATGGCCCATGCGTTCGCGGTGTTCCTGATCTCCCACCGCTACGACTTCTCCGTGCTCGAGGACGATGAGAAGTGGACGTTCGAGGTCGGCTACTGCACCAGCGGCGAGCGGATGGTGGTCGAGGGGAAAGTCGCTCACAACGGCGGGCACGCGGCCGGTCACCACCACTTCGGTTCAACCTCGCGGGCCTATCCGTGGTCGCTTGAGAAGGAGCACTTTCCGTACTACGACGTGCACTCCGCGTTGTGGTTCAAGCTGCCGCCGGAGGAGTGGGGCTGGGGCGTTATGGACGTCGAGTACGACCACAAGTCCCATGGGGAGGTTGCGGTCACCAAGTATCTGATCTACAAGCAGCCGCGCTCCGCGCGAGCGTGAGCGGGAGCGGGAGCGAGACGATGCGCTACCGGGTTGGAGTGGACGTCGGCGGCACGTTCACGGATCTGCTGGTCACACACGGGTCGGGCGAGGCGCGCCTGTACAAGTCGCCGACGACGCCCGCTGATCCGTCGATCGGGGTGCTGGAGGGGCTGGAGCGCGCGGCCCGCGATCAGGGGCGGGCACTCGACGAGTTCCTAGCCGATGTCGGGACGATCGTTCACGGGACCACGATCACGACCAACGCGGTTCTGACCGGGGATGGCGCCCGGACCGGATTCGTCACCACCAACGGCTTCCGTGACGTGTTGAACATGCGGCGCGGGCTGAAGGCGCGCCAGTTCGAGAAGTACGCGCCGCCGGTGCCGCTGGTGCCGCGCCACCGCATCCAGGTCGTCGAGGAGCGCGTGACCGTCGACGGCTCGGTGATGACGCCTTTGCGCGAGCATGACGTCCGCGAGGCGGCCCGGCTGTTTCGCGAGCAGGACGTCGAGGCAGTGGCCGTCTCCTGCCTGTGGTCGTTTCGAAACCCGCAGCACGAGGAGCGGATCGGCGAGATCCTGGCCGAGGAGTTGCCCGAGGCCTACGTCTCGCTCTCGACCGAGGTGCTACCGCAGATCAGGGTCTACGAGCGTCACAGCACGACGGCGCTGAACGCCTACGTGGGGCCGGTGCTGCGCCGTTACCTCGTTCGTCTGGAGGAGGAGCTCTCCGGCCAACGGTTCGGCGGCACGCTCCTGATCATGCAGTCCAACGGCGGTGTGATGTCACCGCAGCTGGCACAGCGCTTCGCGTCCAACACGCTGCTGTCCGGGCCCGCGGCCGGACCGGTGGCGGGCGTCTTCTACGCGGCGACGCACGGGCTTCAGAACGCGATCACGATCGACATGGGCGGCACCTCGTTCGACGTCTCGCTGGTGGCGGGCGGCACGCCCGCCGTGACGATCGAGGGTGAGATCGGCGGCCACCGCGTGGCCTCGCCGGTGGTCGACATCCACACGATCGGCGCGGGTGGCGGCTCGATCGCCTGGATCGATTCCGGCGGGCTGCTGGCGGTGGGGCCCAAGAGCGCCGGCGCCGACCCCGGGCCAGCCTGCTACGGGCGCGGCGGGACGGAGCCGACGGTGACCGACGCCGATCTTCTGCTCGGCTACCTGGACGCGGACTTCTTCCACGGCGGCGAGCTGCGGCTCGACATCGACGCGGCCCGCAACGCGATCGGAGCGTTGTGTGAGCCGCTGGGCATGGATGCCACCGAGGCCGCCGCCGGGATCTACCGGGTGGTGAATGCGAACATGGCCGCGGCGCTGGGGGTCGTCTCGGTGCAGCGCGGCTATGACCCGCGCGAATTCGTGCTGGTCGTGGCGGGAGGCGCAGGCCCGATTCATGCCGCCCAGATCGCCCGCGAGCTCGAGATTCCGCTGATCCTGATCCCGCGCCAGTCCTCGGTGTATTGCGCGGTCGGCATGCTGATCTCCGATCTGCAGCACGATTACGTGCGCACCTACGCGCGCGACCTGGATCAGGTCGATCTCGCCGAGGTCGGCGGGCTGTATCGCGACATGGCGGCGGACGCGCGCGCCACGCTCGTCGGCGAGGGGATGGACGACGACCGGATCGAGCTGCGGTTCTCAGCCGACCTGCGGTACGTGGGCCAGTTCAACGAGGTGGAGGTCCCGGCGCTGAACGGCACGGGCGATACCGAGCCGCGCCTCGGTGACATGGTGGCCGCGTTCAACGAGCGCCACGACACCCTGTATGGGTACTCGATGCCCGGTGCGCCAGTCGAGCTGATCAATCTCAGGGTGTCCGCGCGCGGTGTGACGGACAAACCGGGGTTCTCCCGCGGCGAGCCCGGCGAGGCGGATCCCTCCGCCGCGCGCAAGAGCAGCCGGCGCGCCTACTTCGACGGCGAGTTCGTGGAGGTGCCGGTCTACGACGGGCTGCGCCTGCTCGCCGGCAACGTAGTTTCCGGTCCGGCGATCGTCGAGCAGCCGACGACCACGATCGTCGTGCCCGCCGATGCAGAGCTGGACTGTGATGAGCACAACAACTACCTGATCCACCCCGAAGGCACGACCGTGCAGGAGTTGCGGGAGCTGCTGGCAAAGGAGAGCTGAAGCGATGAGCCTGAAGACAGAAGCCGTCGACCGGATCCTCGTTTCCGTGATCGGCAACCGGCTCGATGCGATCAGCAAGGAGATCGGCCAGACGATGCTGCGCACCTCGCGGTCGCCGATCTTCTCCGAAGCCCGCGATTTCGTCACCGCGATCTTCGATAACCAGCAGCACCTGGTCGCGCAGACGGCGTACATCCCGGTGATCATGGGAGCGCTGCCGTACGCGATGCGGAGCGTCGCCGGCCAGTTCGGCGACGAGGTCGAGGAAGGCGACGTGTTCATCCTCAACGATCCCTACCGGGGCAACAACCACCCGCCGGACATCACCGTCCTCAAGCCGGTATTTGCCGATGGCGAGCTGTTGTTCTGGTCGGTCTCCAAGGGCCATCACGCGGACGTGGGCGGAGGCGGCGTGGCCGGTTACAACCCCGCGGCCCGCAGCGTCTGGGAGGAGTGCGTACGGATCCCGCCGGCGAAGCTGTACGCGCGTGGTGAGCCCAACCGGGCCCTGTGGGACACGATCCTGATCAACGTCCACCTGCCGTTTCTGGTCGAGGGCGACCTGCACTGTCAGGTAGGGGCCTGCAACATCGGCGAGCGCAGTCTCCACAAGCTGATCGACAAGTACGGACGCGAAACGCTGCAGGCTGCTATCGAGCAGATCTTTGAGGCCTCCGAGGCGCAGATGCGGGCCGCGATCCGTCAGGTGCCGAACGGCACCTACACCGCCGAGCGCATGATCGACCACGACGGGATCAACAAGGACCGGATGATCGCCGTGCGGGTCTCGCTGCGGGTCGAGGACGACTCGATCACGTTTGACTATTCCGACAGCGATCCACAGGCCGACGGCTACGTGAACAGCACGATCGCCAACACGACCTCGTCCTCGTTCCTCGCGCTGTTCACCTCGATCGGCGCGGAGGTTCGCTTCAACGAGGGCGCGTTGCGTGCCCTGGAGGTGATCGCACCGGAGGGCACGATCACGAACTCGCTCGAGCCCGGTCCGGTGACCGGGAACACGATCTCAGCTTCGCAGACGATCATCGAGGCGGTGTGGCTGGCGCTGGCGCAGGCGGTCCCCGAGCGGGTCGACGCGGCCTGGGCGCGGTGGTGTGCCCCCGCCACGATGGGCCTGAACCCGCGCACCGGCCGGCCGTTCGGAGACATCCACTTCATGTGCAAGGGCGGCGCCGGGGCGGCGCACGGACTCGACGGCTGGGACCACCTGGGGGTGGTGGTGTGTGCGGGCGGGTTGCGCGCCCCCGATCCCGAGCTTCACGAACTGGTCGACCCCTACACGGTGCTTCAGTACGAGTACTGGCCCGACAGCGCCGGCGCCGGCGAGTGGCGCGGCGGGATGGGCACGATCTACCGCTGGCGGGTGGACGCTCCGGGAATCGCCGCAGCCAACTTCGGAGGCGGCATTCACGAGGTCACTGCGCCGTTCGGGCTCGCCGGCGGACATGCCGCGCCCCCGCATCATCTGCACCTTCGCCGGGCATCCGGCGAGGTGATCGACGTGGACACCGAGAGCTTCTACAACCTCGATCAGGGCGACGTGTACGAGATCTACGAGAGCGGCGGGGGCGGCTACGGCGACCCCAAGCGCCGACGGGCGCAGAAGGTCGCGGACGACGTGCGCGACGGCCTGGTGTCAGTCGATCAGGCCCGGGAGCTGTACGGGGTGGTAATCGATCCGGACACGCTGGAGGTCGACTCCGCCGCGACCGGAAAGCTGCGCGGCTGACCCGAGCCGATGAGCGAGACACGGGTGCAACCATCGACCGGCGAGCAGGCGCCCGCGCCGCGGGGAGATGAGCGGGCCACCGGCGACCGGACACCATCGGGCATCGAAGTGCGCGAGCTATACGCTCCCGAGGACGTCGTGGACCTCGACTACCGGGCCGACCTCGGCGATCCAGGCGAATATCCCTTCACCCGCGGCGTGTATCCGAACATGTACCGGGGCCGGCTGTGGACCCGTCGCGTACAGGTCGGGTTCGGTACTCCCGAGGAGACCAACGAGCGCCTGAAATATCTGTTCAATGAGGGACAAGGCGGGTTCATCCTGACGATCGACCTCCCAACCTCGTACGGGTTCGATTCAGATGAGCCGATCGCCGAGGGCGAGGTGGGTGTCACCGGGGTGGCGATCAGCACGCTGCAGGATATGGAGCGCGTGTTCGACGGGTTTGACCCTGACACCGTGTCCGCGTCGCTGTCGATCCGCCCGCCGGTGTCGGCGGTTAGCCTCGCAATGCTGGCTTTGGTCGCCGAGCGTCGCGGCATCCCGCTGGAGCGAGTGATCGGCACCCAGCAGAACGACCCGCTGTTTCAGATGAGCGGCGGTCCGCACCAGACCGTGGCGCAGTTCTTTCCCTGGGAGGGGACGCTGCGGCTGTGCCTGGACATTGTCGAGTTCGCCTCGCAGCAGATGCCCAAGCTCAACTGGATGGTGACCAACGCATACAACCTGCGCGACACCGGTGTCAGCGCGGTCCAGGAGGCCGCCTTCTCGCTGGCCCACGCGCTGAACATCTTCCAGCTGCTGCGCGAGCGGGGGCTGGACATCGACAGCTTCGCGCCGCGGGCCTCGTTCTTCTCCTCCTGCGGGATCGACTTCTTCGAGGAGGTCGCCAAGTTCCGGGCCGAGCGGCGGATCTGGGCACGGCTGATGCGCGAGCGCTTCGGGGCACGGGATCCGCGGTCGTGGCGGTTTCGCACCTCGGTGCAGAGCGCCGGTAACACCCTCACCACCCAGGAGCCGCTGAACAACATCGTGCGCGCGACGAGCGAACTGATCGCGGCGGTCCTTTCCGGGGTGCAGTCGGTGCACCTGTCCGCCTACGACGAGGGCTTGAGCCTTCCCACCGAGCACGCGCAGTTGATGTGCCTGCGCACCCAGCAGATCGTCGGCCACGAGACCGGCATCACCCGCACCGTCGACCCGCTGGCTGGGTCCTACTTCGTCGAGTCGCTGACTGACGAGATGGAAGCAAAGATCGTGTCGGTGATGGGCGAGGTGGAGGAGCAGGGCGGCCTGATCCAGGCGGTGCGGTCCGGCTGGCTGGAGGATCAGATCGCGGAAGCTCGCGTGGGCGGCCAGCGGGCGCTGGAGAGCGGCGAGCGCACGGTGGTCGGCGTCAACCGGTTCGCCGGCGGCGAGGAGAACCCGATCGACATCCACGTGATTCGCGCCGACGAGTGGGCGCAGGAGCGGGCCTCCGACCTGCGCGAATACCGGGCGTCGCGCGACCAGCACAAGACCGACCAGGCGCTGCAGCAAGTGGAGCAGGCGATGGGACAGCCGGTGAACATGATCCCAGTGATCATGGACGCACTGCGGGCCAGCGCGACACTGGGGGAGATCCACGCGGCGATGCGCGCCGCGCACGGGTTCGAATTCGAGTACTGAGGAGTGCGGTAGTGTCACAGCCGATCCGGGTGGTGCTCGCGAAGATGGGGCTGGACTGCCACGACACCGCGGTCGTGGCGCTGGCGCGGGAGTTGCGCGACGCCGGCATGGAGGTCATCTACCTGGGGCTGCATAACTCCGCGCGCAAGGTCGCTGCGGTCGCCGAGCAGGAGGACCCCGACGTGATCGGGCTGAGCTTTCTGTCCGGCCAGCAGCTACCACAGACACGCCAGCTGGTGGCGGAGCTGCGCCGGCGCGGGATCGAGGACGTGATGCTGCTGGTCGGCGGGGTGATCCCTAAAGACCACATCGCAGCTCTCAAGGAACTCGGGGTGGACGAGGTCTTCACCCCCGGCACGATGATGAGCGAGATCGTCTCTTACATCCACGAGCACGCGTCGCGCGAGCCGGTAGCCCAGTGAACCTCGGCGACATCCCCCGGCGCAACGCGCGCCGCTACCCGGACAAGACCGCGCTGGTGTTCGAGGACGTTCGCCTGACCTGGAGCGAGGTCAACTCGCGCGTCAACCGCCTGGTGCACGCGCTGGCCGGGGCCGACGTGCGGCGCGGCGATCGGGTGGCGATCCTGGCGCTCAACGATCACCGCTACCACGAGGTCTACTGGGCGTTGGCCAAGCTTGGCGCGATCGCCGTGCCGCTCAACTATCGGCTGGTCGAGCATGAGCTCGCCGCCCTGCTCGATCACTCAGAGCCTGTTGCCATGATCGCCGGCCGCGGCTACGTCGAGACGGCGGTGATGCTGCGCGGGCAGAGCGCCTCGCTGCGGTGGGTAATCGCCCTCGTGGATTCGACCCAAGGCGCCGACGACTACGAGGCGCTCCTGCGCGCGGCGTCGCCGGAGGAGCCCGCACCGGTCGCGGAGTCCGATGACCCGTTCGCGATCATGTACACAAGCGGCACCACCGGGCTGCCCAAGGGCGCGCTGGTCACCCACGGCAATCTCGAGAGCAATGTCTATAACCAGGCGATCGCCGACAAGGCCGATCCGCAGGACATCAACCTGACCGCGGCGCCGCTCTATCACATGGGCGGACTGTTCATGTCCACCACATACGCGGCCTTGGGGTGCACACAGGTGATCCTCGAGCGCTTCGACGCCGGGCAGCTGCTGCAAACGCTGGCCGCCGAGCGCGCAACCGTGTGCCTTCTGGTGCCGACGATGCTGAACATGGTGCTGGGCGATCCGGCGACCACCGAACAGGACCACGGCTCGCTGCGGCTGATCTTCTACGGCGGCAGCACGATCCCGGTCACGCTGCTGCGACGCGCGATCTCCGAACTGGGCTGCGCATTTACCCAGGGCTACGGGCTGACCGAGACAATCGAGGCAACCTTTCTGACCGCGGCAGACCATGTCCTCGACGGGGACCCAGACCGTGAGCGGCGCCTGAGCTCTGCCGGGCGCGAGGCGGTCAACGCGGAGATCCGGATCGTCGACGAGCGGTTCCGGGAACTTCCCATGGGCGAGATCGGCGAGGTACAGGTTCGCAGCCCGTCGGTGATCCGGGAGTACTGGCGCGCCGCCGAGGCGACCCGCGATGCGATCCGCGACGGATGGTTCTGCACCGGCGACGTGGGCTACCGTGACGACGGGGGTTACCTGTTCATCGTCGACCGGCGCAAGGACGTCATCATCACCGGCGGCACGAACGTGTACCCACGGGAGGTCGAGGAGGTGCTCTACGGTCACCCGGGGGTGCTGGAGGTGGCGGTCGTGGGCCTGCCCGACGAGAAATGGGGCGAGGCTGTCACCGCAGTGGCGGTGGTCCGCCAGGGTGATGAGGTCAGCGAGCGCGAACTGATCTCCTATTGCGACGGCCGGATGGCCCCCTACAAGAAGCCAAAGGCGGCGAGGTTCGTGGACGCGCTGCCGCGCAACCCGAGCGGCAAAATCCTCAAACGCGAGCTTCGCGAGCGCTTCGGCGCGCTTGCCCGGAGCGGAGCGGCGTGACGCTTGGGGAAGTTGCGCGGCGCAACGCGCGCCTTTACCCGGACAAGCCGGCGTTCGTGTGCGGCGAGCGCAGCGTCACGTTCGCCGAGCACAACGCGCGCGTCAACCGGCTGATCCACGCGCTGCACGCGCACGGGCTCCAGGCGGGTGACCGCATCGCGGTGCTGTCGCGCAACTCGCTTGAGTACTTCGATGTGTACGGCGCGGGGGAGAAGGGTGGCTTCCCGATAGCGCCGCTGAACTTCCGGCTCACCGTTGGCGAGCTCGCGGGGATCGTCGAGAACATCGAGCCGCGCGCGCTGTTCGCGCAGTCGCCGTACCTGGAGACCGGGCGAGACCTGGCCAAGGCGCTTGGCGATGACCTGCTGCTGATCGCATGTGACGGCGGTGCTCCTTCCGGATGTGGGTCGCTCGATCAGATGCTCAGCGCCCGCAGCGATGCCGAGCCGGACACCGCGATCGACCCCGACGACGTCTGCTATCTGATGTCGACCAGCGGCACCACCGGGCGACCGCGGGCGGCGATGCTTGACCACCGTGGGCAGTGGCTTGACGCGCTGACGCTGGCACTGGAGATGCGGCTGGCGCCGACCGACCGCCACCTGGCCACGATGCCGCTGTTCCACGTCGGCGGACGGGCGATCGTGCTCGCGCACACCCTGCGCGGATGCACCGTGCACCTGCACGACGAGTTCGACGCCGGTGCGGTCGTGCGGGACATTGCCACCCACCAGGTGACCACGACCCAGGTCGTGCCAGCAATGCTGGCCTGGCTCCTCGACGAGCCGCTGGACGCCTGGGATCTGTCGAGCCTGCGCCTGGTCTGGTACGCGTCGGCTCCGATGCCGCTGGAGCTCCTGCGCCGGGCGATCAGCAGGTTCGGCCCGATCTTCGTCCAGGGCTACGGGCAGACCGAGAGCGGCCCGCTGGCCACGGCGCTGTCCCCTGAGGAGCACGTGCTCGAGGGAGAGGAGGCGGGCCGACTGTCATCGTGCGGCCGGGCGGTGCCGGGGGTCGACGTCCGTATCGTCGACGAGCGTGGGATCGAGTTACCACGCGGCGAGGTCGGCGAGATCGCGATTTGCAGCCCGTTCAACATGGTGGGCTACTGGCGCGAACCCGAGCTGACCGGAGACGCGGTGATTGACGGCTGGCTTCGGACCGGTGACATGGGCCGCATGGACGAGCTCGGGTATGTGTACATCGTTGACCGCAAGAAGGACATGATCATCAGCGGCGGCGAGAACGTGTTCCCGCGCGAGTGTGAGGAGGTGCTGTACTCGCATGCGGCCGTGCTCGAGGCGGCGGTGATCGGCGTCCCGCATCCCGTCTGGGGGGAGACGCCGCGGGCGATCGTGGTGCGCCGCCCCGACGGGCGAATCAGCGAGCGAGAGCTGATCGCCTTCTGCCGCGACCGACTCGCCCACTACAAGTGCCCCACCGCGGTCGAGTTCCGCTCCGAGCTGCCGCGCACCCCGAGCGGCAAGGTCCTCAAGCGTGAGCTGCGCGAGCCTTACTGGCAGGCAGTCGCGCGCCGGGAGCCGGTGCGGTGACCGTCGGGCTGTCTGACGAGCAGGAGGACCTGCGCCGCACGGTGCGACAGATCATGGAGGGGCGGGTGCGCGCGCACGCCGCGGAGATCGATGCCGCCGGCGAGTTTCCGCAGTTCGTACGCGAACTGTTCGCCGAGCACCACGTATTCGCGACCGTCGCCCCGCCGGAGTTCGGAGGACTCGACGGCAGCCTGCTCACACTCGCAGTGGTGTGCGAGGAGATCACCCGCGTGTGCGCCAACTCGGGGATGATCCTCGGCAACCAGTCGCTGGGGATCGGCCCGATCGTCCTGTTCGGAACGGACGAACAGAAAGCCGCCTACCTTCCGAAGCTGGCTTCTGGCGAGTGGCTGTGCTCGTTCGCCCTCTCGGAACCCGAGGCCGGGTCGGACGCCGCCTCCGTGCAGACACGCGCGCGCCGAGACGGGGACTGCTGGGTGCTGTCCGGGCGCAAGAACTTCATCACGCAGGCCAATGTCGCCGACGTGATGACTGTGTTCGCGCGCACGGACTCGCGCGACGGCGGTGTGCTGACCGCGTTCCTGCTCGCCCGCGAGGAAGCCGACTGGATCGTTGAACGCGTGGAGCACAAGATGGGTCTGCGCGGCTCGCCCACCTGCGCGGTTGTGCTTAACGACGTGCGCGTTCCCGAATCCGCGCTGCTTGGCGAGCTCGGCGCTGGGCTGCATATCGCGCTCACAACACTTGACAAGGGCAGGATCATGACCGCCGCGCTGGCCCTCGGGATCGCCCAGGGCGCGCTCGAGCTCGCGGTCGCCTACGCGCGCGAGCGAGCGCAGTTCGGGCGTTCGATCGCCGACTTCCAGGCGATCCAGTTCATGCTCGCCGACATGGAGACCGAGATCGTTGCCGCCCGCGCGCTGGTGTGGACTGCCGCCGCCCGATACGACCAGGGCGATCGCGAGATCATCAAGCTGTCGGCCGCCACCAAGCTGTTCGCGACCGAGATGGTCAACCGGGTCACGTCCACGGCGCTCCAGGTACTGGGCGGCTACGGCTACATCGTCGACTACGGTGCGGAGCGCCGGGTCCGCGACGCGCGGGTGTTCGCGATCTTCGAGGGCACCAACGAGATCCAGCGTCTGGTGATTGCGCGCGAGCTGCTGAGGGCACGTGGATGACGGCCGCGGTGTCCGAGGAGACCGTAGGGGCCCGACTGCGAGAGCTGCGGCTAGCCCAAGGGCTCACCCAGGAACATCTGGCGCGGCGGGCCGGCTTCAGCGATGCCTACATCTCAAAGCTCGAGCGCAGCGTCACCCCGCCTCCGGGGGCGACCGTGAGACGGCTGGCGAACTCCCTCGCGGTCGTTCCCGACGCGCTCGCCGGCCCAGCCGCCGGGACCACCGTCGAAGGAGGCGCCGGGCGGCGGGAAATCCTCAACGCGGCCGTCGAGCTGTTCTCGACGGAGGGCTACAGCCGCACCTCGATCCGCGCGCTGGCCAAGCGGGCTGGATGCTCGACGGCCAACCTCTACCACCACTTCTCCGCCAAGTACGAGATCTTCGTCACCCTGATCGACAGCGCCATGGATGCTCACTTCGCCGGGCTGGACGAGGCTCTGCAGCGATTCGACGATCCCGCCCAGCAACTCGAGCACGTCCTGCACACCCACCTGATCCTGCACATGACCCGGCCCGAGGTACGGCTGCTCTCCTATAACTTCTTCCCGATCTCCGGAACGGAGCTCGAGCAGTTCATCGAGCGACGAGACCGTTACGAACGCGGTGTGCGGGAGATTGTGAAGCGCGGCGTACGCCAGGGCGCCTTCCACGTCCAGGACGGGGCGGTGGCTGTCCGCGCCGCGATGGCCGCGTGCACCGCCGTGGACCGGTGGTTCTCCGCCGCTGGGCCGCTGAGCGCCGAACAGGTGGCCCGCCGTACTTCGCAGTTTCTCCTGGCAGGGTTCCGTGGAGGCGCGCACGGCCCCGCAACACTCGATGCGAAGTCAGTGCAGTGACTGCCGCATTGCTGTGCTGACAGGAGACCTCACCATGTGAGGCTGCAGCCGGCGGTTTCTCACGCTGAACGTGCCACGCGCGAACCATGCCCGGTCAGCGAGCCGAGGGATTCGCGGAGGTCTGGCGCAGGGTGTAGTGCCAGTCCGTTATTCCTAGCCCCTGAATGATGCCCGGTCAGATGGCTGAGCGTTCTTGCAAGCGGAACCGTTGATGGTCGCATTTCGGCTCCTTATGCCGGTCTGCACTGCGTCTTGGTGCGCGAATCCGCCCAACGTCTAGACGAACCGTCGGCGGTCGAGGAGCTCAAGCACGAGGGAGCGCTCGGGCGAGAAGAGGTTGATCCGGAGGCTCTCGAGCTGTCGGCAGCCGAGAAGAAGTTCTTGCCCTCGAGGCAGCTCGACCTGGAGGGGGAGGCTGCTGTGCGAACCGTAGAACACGCGAAGGGAATGCCGACCGGGCCTAGCTTCCAACGCCGTGATGCCCCCATTCTCGATACTCGCAATGACCTCGTCGTCGAGCTCGAGCTTCCAATTCAGCAGACCGGCCGAACCCCGTTGTTGTCTCTGGACGCGGAGACGCCCGACGGAAGGGGCCGTGGCACCGGCCCGCGTTCGCGCGGAGCTGCCCGGCGTCCCAGGGGTGGCCGGCTGCAGGATGTATGCCGCCCACTTGCTGGGCGTATTGATCGACTCCCACGCCGCGTTGAGCGCTTTCAAGCGTCGTTCGGCGTCAGCGTCGCCGGGATGCAGATCGGGATGACTGGCCCGGACCGCATCGCGGAAAGCTCTCCGAACGTCTTGCCACGGTGCTCTCGCGTCGACCCTGAGAAGGGCGAGCAGCGCTCGTTCATCCGCGGCGCGTCGCATGTGCTCGAAACATACGGTAGGGCGCGTCGAGGAGTTAGGCCGCGTGATTTACCGGGTTCAGGCTGTTGTTCCGCTGGAGCATCCGGCGCACAGCGGCGACCGATGATGCGCGGCGCTTCGGCGCGCGTGGCAGCGCCCCGTTGGATGGTGCCTCGCCATCCTGGGCGGGTCGATTCTTTGACTCGAACGAGCGCTCGGCGCGAGGCTGCCCCGCTTCGGCGTCGCGTGATATGACGCTCTAGAGCGGATAACCACCGAGAGGACTGGCATGCCACCCACCGCTGTTCATTTCAATGGTTCGGTCAATCTCCCCGATGCCGGGACAGTGATGCAGGCAATCAGCTCACGCATCCCGCACGGCGTTCGTCGGATGACCGACGGGGAGACCGGAGACCGCAACTATTGGATCAGCTTCCAGACCCGGAAGTTTGAGCAGATGCCCGAGTTCGAGACCGTATCGGTCAGGAAGCCCTACGAGACCGCGGCCGACGCGCCGCCGATGCCGCACCTACGCCTGACCGAGGGCGCGTCGGTCGAGATGATCAACTGGCCCGACCTGGGCTATGCCAATGAATACACCAAGTCGTTCGCAATCTTTGAGCGGATGCAGAACGACGGCACGATCCCGGCCGACGTGCGCTTGCAGCTGCAGTACCCCACGCCCCTGGCCTCGATGGCGGGAACGATCGCGCCAGAGGACCTGCCGAGGGTTGCGCCCTCCTACGAGCAGGCGCTGTT
>JAFAZZ010000035.1 GCA_019239375.1 Solirubrobacterales bacterium
CGGCGTCTACTTCACGCTCGACGCTCCATTCGTGTCGATCGTCGGCTTGTACACGAACGTGCTCCACGGTCCCGGTGTAATCTCCTCTCAAGGTGGCCGTTACCCAATCGGCGACGAGCAACTCTGGTTCCTTACTTCTGAGCTCAAGCGTCTGAAACAGCGACGAGCCGATGGTGAGAGGCGAGCAATTGTCCTCGCCTGTCACCATCCGCCGGTGTCCGTGGACGCCAGGCAAGGAGGCGGCACCGGGCTCAGCCGGGACCTTGACACGGCTTTCAGCGAGGCCGGTGTGGCGCCTGACGCTGTCCTCTCAGGCCATGCGCACCTCTACCAGCGCTACACCCGCGTACTCAACGATCGACAGATCCCCTATCTCGTCGCGGGCAGCGGCGGCTTCGCGGCGCAGCCGCCGAAGCCCGGCCTGCCGCCGGCGCCCGTCACAGTCGGCGACTTCACCCTTGTTCGCGACCCAATCATCGAGTTCGGATATCTCACCTTGACGGTGGATATGACGACGGAGTCCGGCAAACTCGCCATTCGCTGGCGCGGAACGCGGGGCAGCGCCGACGCCGTGACCGTCGACCTCGGGACCGGACGCATCGCCAGCCAGCGAATACCGGGTTGACCAAGTCTCACGCTGCTGAGCTGTCGAGTGCGTCGGCCGCGACAACTGGCACGGGACCTATTCGAGATGCAGCCACCACTGGGTCGATATCTCGCGCTCTCCTCACGGTAATCGCCGGCGCCGGGAGACGATCTCACTCCAAATTCGCGACCAGGTCTCAGCCGACACATTCCCGCTCTCACCGAGGCGAGAAGGATCGATCAGTCCGGGTGTGGGTCGCGCCAACGCCGAGCAACCCGCGGCTGCTCCCCGACAGCCAGACCAGCTCGGGCGCAGCGACGCGTGCTGGTGCGGCAACGGCAAGAATTTCAACGAGTGCCACGGGCGTAGGGGCGTGAAGCCCCCGGCCCTCTGGCCGGGCGCAACTTGCGGCGGATGGTTGTGTTCATGGGGTTGGCGCTCGGAGGGTCGAGCGGAATCGAGAGGAGGAGAGCCATGCTCACTAGGTCCATCAAAGCGCGCTGCGCTACGGCTGCAGTGCTCGCCTGCGCCACTGTGCTGAGCCTCGCGGCGGTCGCTGGCGCGTCTTCGGCGAAGACAACCAAGTCGGCGCACAAGACCGTCACACTGCTGCAGGGGAGAACCAAGATGATCGACGTCGGTTATCCCCAAGCGCTCAAGCATGCGGGCGCCAAGTACGCCTGCAGCGACAAGGTGTCCGGTCCCGCGAGGGGCAAGGTCAAGATCCTGAGCCGCGGCTCAGCGCTGGGCGGCTCGGTCTGCCGGGTCAGGGCGAAGAACACGTCGAAGGTCTCCGGCCTCGACGGAACCGCCAGCATCACCATCACGGCGAGGACTACCTACTAAAAGTCGAAATCGACCTCGCGTCCCCTGGGCAGCTCAAATCAGCTGGTCCAGCTGAGCTTTTCCCGGGGTGACGCGGGGTCGTCGTTGAGGGCATCGAAGGGATCGTCAGCGCGATAGCCGATCGGGAAGCTAAGCGTTGTCGGTTGAGCGGCTGAGTCCCATGAGATACCTGTGCTCGTTCACTGCTGCCGACTGCCGGAGTGCGTGTGCTGCGGCTAGAAACCGGCCACGGTCGTGCGCGGACCCCATGTCGAGCTCATCAGCCATCCGCTCGAGCAGATCGGCAAAGCGGTCCTGCGCCTTGGCCATCTCCCAATGATCCCCGGCCGTTCTGACGGCTGAAATGATCCGCTCTTGTTCGTTGCGGATCTCAGCACGTAGGCGTTCGTCACCCATCTCTACATTTTCCGCCATCCGCCCGCGGTCACGACTCCTCCTCGCTAGCAGCCGAGGGATCGCACCCGCATCCACGCGCTACGCGGCTGCCGCGATCGATGCCGGCGCCCTGGATTGGATCAGACTCGGCGACTGGGACGATCACGCGAGCCACGATCCGTCAGAGACGGAAAGCGCCGTAGTTGCCTGACATCGGTAGCGCCGGCGATGCCCCCGGATTGCCGGAAATCGCCCCGCTCGTGGGCAGCGCACATCAGCTTGTCGGGGTGCGGCGCCGACGAGCGGCAACGGGCGCGTCTTGCGAGGATACTGACGTGAGCCCGAAGGAACTCGTCGAACGCTGGATCGAGCTCTTCAACGCGGGTGATGCCGACGCGATCGCCGTGCTGTATGACGAGGATGCCGTGAACCATCAAGTGGCGGAGAGCCCGGTGAAGGGACGCGTGGCGATCCGCGAGATGTTCGCCCGGGAATTCGCGTCGGCGGATATGACTTGTATCCCCGAGGTCATCCATGAAGACGGCGATGTTGCAATTCTCGAGTGGCGCGACCCTCTGGGACTGCGGGGTTGCGGGTGCTTCACCGTGCGCGATGGGCGGATCACGTTTCAGCGCGGCTACTGGGACAAGCTTTCGTTCCTGCGACTGCACGGCCTGCCAATCCCGCCCGAGTAACGCCCCCGCCGCCCGTGGGTGCCAGCGCGAAGGCTCCTCCCGCCAGGCACCGACCAGTTCGTTGCAGCCGAACATCTGCGCCTGGTTGCATTCGTATCCGACCCGGAGCACCGTAGTAGCCGTCGAAGACGCCGCAGGTGACGATCTGAGGCCGTTCGTCCGGCCTGTTCGGCATACCGTACAGTGGCCGGGCATGGACGGCCGCGATGAGGTCCCGCTGACTAACCTCGACCAGCCGCTGTTCGGCGATGCGCGCGCGACGAAGCGGGATCTTGTCGACTACCTCGAGGCCGTGGGTGAGCAGCTGCTCGGCGAGCTGCGCGATCGGCCGCTGTCAGTGGTGCGGGCGCTGCGCGGCCAGAAGCCGTTCATGCAGAAGAACGTCCCGAAGTACGCGCCGCCGTGGGTGAAAACGGTGACGATCTGGGCGGAGCGTTCCAAGCGCGATGTTGCCTACCCGCTGTGCAACGACCGGCGGACGCTGCGGTGGTTCGCGAACCAGCGCGCGGTCGAGTACCACCCGACGCTCGCGCGCGCCGATTCACACGGGTTTGTCCAGACGCATCTGGTGCTCGACCTCGACCCGCCGGCGGAGGCCGGATTTGACGCCGTAGCGCGCGTCGCGGAGCTTGTTCGGCAGGCGCTCGGCGACGCCGGGCTTGATGGCGCCGTCAAGACCAGCGGGGCCAAGGGGTTGCACGTGTTGGTCCCAATAGCGCAGCCCGCGAGTGGCGAGGAGATCGCCGCGGCCACCCGGGCGCTCGCGGCGCGCGCCGAGCGCATCGACCCGCAGCTCGCGACGACCGCCTACGTCCTCGAGGAGCGGGGGGGCAAGGTGTTCCTCGACGCCACACGTGCGGGCGGCGCGACCCTCGTCGCCGCCTACAGCCCGCGGATCCGGCCGGACACACCGGTGTCGTTTCCGATCTCGTGGGATGAGCTCGAGAGCGTGACGCCGACCGACTTCACGATCCGCACGGTGCCGGCCCGACTTCGGGACGGCAACCCGTGGGCCGACCGCCTTCCTGAACCCCAGTCGCTGCCCGTCGATCTGATCGAGGAGGGCCGCGGGATTCCGGTCGCTCGCGTCCAAGCGATGCACGAGGGCAAGCGCCGCGCTCGCGCGCGGCGCGGACGGGCGGACTCTTAGGTGAGCCACGCGCGGGCCATTGCCGCCTGCTCGCATGGTGTTCGTGCTCGCGCGTAGATGGCCGGCCGTTGGTGCGAGCTCGGCGATCACGGCTGTTTCTTTCCGGCACTCAGCCGGCCCGATGCCACCCTCCTCCCGGCCGCCTACCGGGCCTTGGTGATCGCTGGGAGGATGTATTGGCCGTTGAGGATCTGTGCGCGCGGCTGGTACATGCGCATCAGAGGGCGGAACCTGCCGTCGGGCGTCGGCAGCCAGTTCGACCGCTTGTCTTCCTCGGGCGGATCGCGCTGGATGTAGATGGTCACCGACCCGTCATCGTCGGATACGAGTCCTGCGGTCCGGTCGCCGATCGAGTAACGATCGATCGCATTGGGAACGAGGTAGAACTTGGAGGCGTCGTACATCGTCAGCGACCAGAACGCGTCGACCGGCGGCGGTGGCGATAGTCGCAGTTCGTAGCGGTTATGGGCGCCATCTAGCGAGTGGCCGTCGGCGTCCGTCCACGCCATCGCGTAGGTGGCCTCGTAGCCGTGGTTGCCCCATAGTCCTCCGCGCGCCGCGGCGGCGCGCGTCGCATACGCCTCCGCGCGGTCTTGGATCTTCCATTCTGGGCGATCGAGCGTTCCGAGACCGAGGTGGTCAAGGTTGTAGTCGAATCCGTGCATGGCGCTGTTCCAGCCGTTGATCGCTTCTTGCCCCGCTCCCTGCATGAGTTCCTCGATCTTCTGCTGTCCCGCGGCCGCGCCCGCCGTCAAGGCTTCGGCGAGAGCTGGATCAGGGTCCACGTAAGGCGACGCGGCGGCGGTAGCGCCGAATCTCGCCGCCATCTCGACAAACCGGGCGTCCGCCTCCGATGGCGGGAACGAGACCAACGCCCCTCGAAGCCGCTCCCACCACTGCAAGTCATCTCGCACCCGCGGATCCGGCTCAGGGGCGCCGGGAGCGGCTGGAATTGGCCCGCCGTCGCGAACGTTCAGGGGCGTGAGCGCGAACTGGTCCTGAAGGGCGTGCACTGCGGGAAGGTCGCCCTCGCCATCCACCTGCACCCGACCGACGATCATGAAGATCCCGGTGGGCGCCGAAACGAGCCGCATCCAAGCGGGGGTCTCTCCGGCCCAGTCGTCAGCCGCAAGCAGAAACTCGCCTTCGCTCGTCCCCGTCGCGCGGCGCCCGATGTACGCGAAGTTGTTGGTCCAAGCGTCGACGAACTGAAGCACGTAGTAGCGGCCGGCCGTGTCGGGCACGTGCAACACGAGCGGTCCCTGGCGGACGTCACACGCGGCCAACACGTACAGCGTGTCGTTGTTGGGCGAGACGAACTCGGTCTCGGGCCCGAGCAGCTCGCGCGCATAGCCGAACTGGTTATAAGGAGCAAAGAACGAGAGCGACGCGACGTTGTTCGCAAACCCATCGATCTCGTGCAGGTTGTAGACAAGCGGGTAGCCGTAGATGTAGACCTGCGCCGCGAGCTTCACACGCTTGACACCATCGACGGACTCTGTCGTGCTCACGGCCCTTCCTCCTGTTCGGGTTTTCGCGGCGCCCCCGCGCGCGCTCGCTGGGGGCACGATATATGGCCGGTCGATCCAGCCGAGCGCGGGCGCTTCAACGTGCCCACTCGATCATCAAACAGAACAGTCGCCGTGACCGCGTGGAGTGTTGAGCCGAGCGGAGATGGGCAAGCTGATCTATGCGGCGATCGCCTCCGCTTGACCGCCGAGCCATCAGAAGACGCCTACCTCCGTCGGGCCTGCTCCAGGTTCGAGTGGTGGGGGCCCGAGAGCCAGTCCGCATCCGGCCCCACACGCGCGTCGACCGGTTCCTCTCCTCGCCGCAGCGCATCGATGTAGGCATGATCGGCGGCGAGGCGGGCCGCCACCTCGGGACCCTCGGCAACGGCGCCGTGGCCAGGGACCAGGACATCGACGTGCCTGGCGGCCGCTCCCAGCCGGTCGAGTGCCGTCTCGTAGGCGCCCACCTGATCCGGGCGGCCAGGGTCGAGGAGCGGGATCAGGACATCGGAGAGCATGTCGCCGGCGAGCAGCACACCGCGGTCCGCGAGCAGGACCGCGGCGTGGCCGATGGCGTGCGCCTGATGCTCGATGATCTCGCCCGGCACGGGTCCGCCGTCCGCGGGCAGCGCGGTGACGAGCCCGATCAGCTCGAGAGGGATGCCCGACGCGCTCTGCGCCGCCATCGCCTGCGCCCGCTCTCGGGCTTCACTGGCAGCGTTGGCGCCGGCGGCGGTGGCGTAGCGCGGCACGTCGCCGAACCGGGGATGCCAGAGCAGGTGGTCCCAGTGGGGATGGGTGGAGAA
>JAFAZZ010000081.1 GCA_019239375.1 Solirubrobacterales bacterium
GGTTGGAGAAAGAGACCGCCGAACGCCAGCTCAGCCTCACGGACGAGCACATGCATTTGCTCGAACGCTTCAGCCCGGAGTTCCGCGAGCGCCACATCGAAGCCCCGCACCCCGGCGCGCTGGTCGCGGTCAACACCTTCTTCGTCGGCGTGCTCAAGGGCGTGGGCAAGGTCTACTCTCTTATGTTCCCGGTCAAGGCTGAAGGCATGATGGTCCGGTCTGCTCGGGAATCGCGAGCAGTTTGTCGCGGCTGAGCTGCACAGGACCGGAGGCGGAGCGCAGAGACGACGGTTGATCAGGCTCTGATCCGCGGGTTGGCTACCGCCTTCCGTGCTTTCGTCTGGGGGCTTTCCTCGGTCTAGAGGACGGGCGTCGGGCATCAGCCCGGCCACATAACTAGCGACGGGAGTTCCCCACCGTGGCTCCGCCCCCGGCCTTGTGCAGCAGGTGGAGGGCCCGGGCCTACACCGGAACGACCTCACGGCCGATCGCCCATAGAAATGCCGCCATCTCCCGCGCGATCGCGGCCACCACCACGGGCAGCTTCTTGCCGGCCGCGCTGAGCCGGCGGTAGCGGGCGCAGAGTCGAACCTGTCCCTTCCAGGCGATGTCGCGTACCGCCTTCGGCAGCCCCTCGAGCCGGGCTCTGAGGGTCGCGCTGACCCGGGCGGGATAGCGGTAGGTCCACGCGGCTTCGATCAGTGCCCGGCGAGCACGGCGATTGCCGGCGAGCGTCAGGCCGTGACGCCGGACGGTATCGCCGGTCGAGCGCTCGCTCGGCACCAGGCCGAGGAACGACATGAGCTGCCGCGGCGTGTCGAAGCGGCTGATATCGCCAATCTCGGCCGCGAAGGTTACCGCGACCAGGAAGGAGGCGCCGCGCATGGCCTGATAGGCCTGAACCAGCGGTGCGAGCGACCAGGTCGGGACGATCACGGCCAGCTGCTCGTCGAGCCGCCGCAGTCGCTGGGCGGTATCCTCGATCACGTCCACAGCCTCTTGAAACACGATCTGCTGCGCCGGATGCCCAAAGGCCTGGCGAGCAAGCCAGCGCCGGTGCGCAAGCGTCCAGTGACCGCCGCCGGTGTAGATCCGGCCGTGGCGGAGCAGGAAGGAGAGCAACTGCTGGCGTTTGCGGCGCACGTCCTCCATTGCCGCCTCGCGCGCCCGCACGAGGTCGCGGATCGCTTCATGCACCGGGTCGGGCACCCACACTCCGGTCAGCTCGCCGGCTCGATGCAGCCGGGCCAGCGTCACCGCATCGCGCCGGTTCGTCTTCACACGTTCGCCGGCCCGTTTCGGGATCAGCGCCGGGGCGACCACCAGGCAATCGTGGCCCAGCTCCCGCGTCTGCCGATACAAGCCGTAACCCGTCGGACCAGCCTCGAAGCAGACCTGCAGCCGGCCGTATCGGGCCGCAAGCTTCTTGATCGTCCGCTCGATCCGCGCTGGCGTGTTCTCGACCTCACCCAGGAACCGGACCTCGCCCGTGCGGCCAGCCTCGGCCACCGCAATCGCATGCTTCGCCTTGGCGACATCGAACGCGACAAAAGCCCCGCTATACTCCCCCATGGTTCGCCCTCCGTACGTGAGGCTCGGCTCGGCCCGTCCGAGCAACCCTCGTTTCTCTATCGCACGAAGGGCGGGCCACCTCGCCTCAGTCCGGGAACATGACGTCTAGCCGGATGCGGGGATCGCCCGGCTCCGCGGTGCGTGCATGATCGTCGCGCCTTCGGGGTCGAGCCTCCGTGAGCGGAGCTTCGCAGCAGGCGGACGTTGCACACGTGTGCTGTCCGCTCTGCCGCCGAAATCATTTGGCAACTCGTGCCAACCCGAAACCTCGCTACTTCAGGTTCCGGTCCTGGCCTTCATGCGGTTCGGATACCATCGAGTGAACTTGACCGTTCCAACGAGCGCCAGGACCAGCGCAGCGATACAGAGGCGCTGCGGCATGCCCGGCAACGCGAGCAGGGCCCTTCGGCGGCTACCGGGCGGGTAGGCGCCAACCGTGGTGGTTCCGCGCCCGTGCAGGTAGTCGAGATTGGCGAGGCAGGCCGACGCTCGAAGCGTTCTACGATCGCCTCCAAACCCGACCCTCATCGCCGCCACCCCCGTGAACGACTGGCCACCCGGGAGGGGGATTGACGGTCAGTTCCCGCACTAGGTAGCGCCCTTTCTCGTCCGGGTGGCCGTCCGCGTCAGTCGGGCGGCCTCGGCATAGCCGCACACCTCCGGGATAGCGCAGCTGTGCCAAGGCCCACCTTGCCGCGGATGGCACTGGCCTGCGCCGCCCACAGGAGCCGCGCGT
The DNA here is from genome assembly GCA_019239375.1 of Solirubrobacterales bacterium. Lineage (GTDB taxonomy): Bacteria > Actinomycetota > Thermoleophilia > Solirubrobacterales > Solirubrobacteraceae > Palsa-465. Next base: position 2,309 of record JAFAZZ010000081.1, read on the forward strand.
CCCCCGCCTGTGCGGGCCCACCCAGCTGCTGCGCCTGACGTGCCGCGGTGATTTCGATCT
>JAFAZZ010000303.1 GCA_019239375.1 Solirubrobacterales bacterium
TACTGCCGGATCGGCGAGCGCTCGGCGCACACCTGGTTCGTGCTGCACGAGCTGCTGGGCCAGCAGGACGTCAAGAACTACGACGGCTCTTGGACTGAGTGGGGGAACCTCGTCAACGTGCCGATCGAGAAGGGCTGACTGCGCGTCCGGAGCCGCTGTTCACCAACGGCCCGATCCGGTCGAACAGGTCGGCCAGGATCCGGGCCGTTGCTCCCCAGATGAGGTGATCGCCGACCACGTAGGTGTCGGTCCGGATGGGCACCCCGCGGCGGAGCAGGCGCCGGCGCGCGTAGCCCATGAGCAGCGTGTCAAGCGGCAGCTCGAGCACCTCCGCCACCTCGCCTGCGCTTGGCTTCCATCGCCGGCCCGCCGCGATCAGGCCGACGAACGGGTAGACGGCGTAGCCGGTGGCGATCGTCGCGGTGGGTTGGAGCGCCCCGACGATGTCGACGGCGTCGCTCGGGAGACCGATCTCCTCATTGGCCTCGCGCAGCGCGGTCGCCCGGAGGTCCGGTTCGCCTTCGTCGTAGCGGCCGCCCGGGAACGAGATCTCGCCGGGGTGCCGGCGCAGGTCGTTGTGGCGCTTGGTGAACACGGCGTGGAGCCGGCCTTGGTCGCGATACAGCGGCACGAGCACCGCCGCATTGATGGCGCCCCGGACCTCGAGCGTCAACGCATCCTCGGCGGAGAGGAGAACGCGGCTGAGCTTCTCCTGCAGGTGATCGTGGCGCGACTGCACCCGCTGACTATATTCGCGGTAAATGCGCGCTCTAATCCTTGTCGACGTGCAGAACGACTTCTGTCCCGGGGGGGCGCTGGCGGTGGCGGACGGCGACTCCGTGGTCGACCCGATCAACCGGCTGGCCCGCGCGTCACCGTTCGTGATCGCTACGCGCGACTGGCATCCGGCCGACCACGGCTCGTTCGCCGACCAGGGCGGACCTTGGCCGCTCCACTGCGTCGCCGGCACGCGCGGGGCCGAGCTGCATCCGGGGATCGACCGAGATCTCGTGGACGTCGTCCTCGACAAGGGGCAGGCGCCCGATCGGGAGGGCTACTCAGGCTTCGAGGGAACCGAGCTCGAGCGCCTGCTCCGCGAGCACGATGTCGACACGGTGGACGTCGCCGGGCTCGCGCTCGACTACTGCGTGAAGGCGACGGCGCTGGACGCACGGCGGGCGGGCTTGAACGTGGTGGTCCATCGAGGCGCCACGCGCGCGGTCGAGGTGGAACCGGGCGACGCCGAGCACGCGCTCGACGAGCTGCGGACGGCCGGCGTCGAGGTCGTGGACTAGTGGTCGGGCCCGGGCCAGGGCGACCACTGGCCGGCTTACGCCGTCGCCGGTTCGACTAGCTCGACGCGCTCGTCGAAGCTGACCTCACCATCCAGCGTCCGGTGAACCGGACATTTGGCCGCGATGATTCGGAGCTTCTCGACTTGCTCTTCGGGGCAGCCGCTCGGCAACCGCAGCACGAGCTTGAAGCGGGTGTTGCAGCCGCGGTCGGCCGGCGTGTACTCGCACTGGACCTCGACCGGACCGATGTCCCAGCCTTTGCGCTTGGCGTACATCTCCATCGTCACCGCGGTGCACGAGGCCAGGCTGGCCGCCAGCAGCTCCTGGGGACTCGGACCGTCGTCTTCGCCACCGTGCTCGGGCGGCTCATCGGTCACGAGCTGGTGGCTGCGGATGTCGATGCGGTGTGTGAATGCGTTCCGTGCGGTGCGGCGTGCGATGGCCTTCATCTCTCCGGTCCTCGCTGGTCGAAGTTGTGCGGTGGATTCATCCTAGCGTCGGTTGTGAGGATTGGATCGAGGGCCTTGATGTCACTCGTCGAGCGGATTGAAGATGAGTCCCGTGGGGACCTTTGGGAAGAAGTAGGTCGACTTAGGGGGCATGCTCTCGCCGGCGGCGGCCACCGCGCGAACCTGCTCGATCGGCGTGGGGGCGACGAAGAAGGCGGCGTCGTACTTGGCGGCCTCGACCAGCTCCAGTGCGTTCTCGAAGTCGCGCGCGTAGCCTAGGCCGGCCAGGTGATCGATGTCCTCATCGGTCATTCCCAGCGCGCCCTTTAGGATCAGCGCTTCGAGTACCGCCGTGTCCAGGCGGCGGTACGGCTCGGCGTGGCCGGCCAGGGCGGCGTCGGCGATCGCCTGGTCCTTCAGGGTGAGCATGAACGGCCGGCGGAAGTGTGCGTCGATGTAGCCCAGGCTGACCGGCTGGCCATAAGCCGGGGCCAGCTCGTGGGTGAAGTCCAGAGGCGTAATGTCGAAGTCCCGGGTCAGCGCGCTGGCGAGCGTTTCGTGCTGGTCCGGGCGCAGCCCGCGCAGGAGGCGGTGGGTGGGGAACACGGTCAGCCCCGGATCCTCGAGCGCCACCAGGCACATCAGGACATACCGGTGGGCTCCCTCCCCGCCGAGCTCGTCCGCGTACACGCGCGCGGTCTCGTATCGGTGGTGGCCGTCGGCGATCAGCAGCTCAGCCGTTTTGAGCTCGTTCGTGATGGCTTCGATGGCGCCGCTGTCCGTGACCCTCCAGATGCGGTTGATCGTGCCCTCCTTGTCGCTCGCCTGACCGTAGGCTTCTGTGGCCATGGAGGCTTCCAGCGCCGTCGTGACGGCGCCGACCGGGTCGTCAAACAGCGAGAAGATCGGGGAGAGGTTGGCCTTGGTCGCCCGGGTGAGCCTGAGCCGGTCCTCGCGTGGGCCGGGATGGGTCCGCTCGTGCGGCCGGATGCGGCCGGAGCCATATTCCTCCACGCGCACGCGCGCGAGAAAGCCTCGGCGCGTGCGCGCCTGGCCGTCCGGCCCGGAGTACTCCTGCTCGAGCGCCCACAGGGCCGGCTGCTCGTCG
>JAFAZZ010000374.1 GCA_019239375.1 Solirubrobacterales bacterium
CTCGCCGCGCTGGTGCGCGCCGGCGACGTCTCCTCGCGGACGCTGGTCGAGGCGTCGCTGCGCCGAATCGACGAGTTCCAGCCCAGGTTGGGCGCCTTCACGCACGTCGCGCACGAATCCGCTCTCGCCGCGGCCGACGCCATCGAAGCGGGCGATGTCCGCCCGTTCGCTGGCGTGCCGATCGCCATCAAAGACAACCGGCCGGTGGCGGGCATGCCGATGACGATGGGCAGCGACCTGTACGGGAACTTCGTCTCCGACCAGGACGCATACCTGGTCCGGCGCCTTCGCGAGGCCGGCTTCGTGATCGTCGGCAAGACCTCTATGCCTGAGATGGGCATCCTGCCCACTACCGAGCCGCGCCGGTTTGGCCCCGCGCGCAATCCGTGGGATCCGGACCATACACCCGGCGGATCGAGCGGTGGCTCAGCGGTGGCGGTGGCCGCCGGCATGGTGCCTGTGGCGCACGGCAACGACGGCGGCGGCTCGATCCGGATTCCCGCCGCCTGCTGCGGGCTGGTCGGACTCAAACCCGCCAGGGGGCGGGTATCGGTCGGGCCCGTTGGAGGACACAGCTTCCTCGTCGGCGACGGTGCGCTGACGCGCTCGGTCGCCGACGCCGCGCGCCTCCTCGACGTGTTCGCCGGCCCGGAGCTGGGCGACGCGACCTGGGCGCCGCCCCCGCCGGCGGCCGGCTACGCCGCGCTCGCCGAGGTCGATCCCGGACACCTTAGGATCGGCCTGACCTTCGAGGCGCCGCTGGAGGGTGTCAGCGTCGACTCGGTGTGCCGGCAGGCCGTTCACGACGCGGCCACCCTGCTCGAGTCCCTCGGGCACCACGTGCAGGAGATAACCCCGCCGTGGAGAGGGTTGAACCTGCTGCCCGACTTCACCAGGGCGTTCGGGCCGCTGGTCTCGTTCACGACCTGGCTGGGCGGCCAGATCGCCGGGCGCGAACCGACGAGGAAGGACGTAGAGCCGCTCACGTGGGAGCTGTGGCAGCACGCCCTCGAGACAGACGCGATCAACTACCTGAGCGCCCAGCACCGCCTCGAGTCGGTGGCACGCTCGATCGTGCAGGCGCTTGACCCCTACGACGTCGTGCTCACACCGGCTCTGGCCCAGCGCCCGGTGCGGATCGGGGAGATCGACGGCCTGGGCGACGATCCGATGAGCAACTACCGCAAATCCGCTGGCTTCACGCCGTTCACCGCGATGTTCAACGTGACCGGGCAGCCGGCGATGGCCCTGCCGCTCTACCACGGCGAGGATGGCCTGCCGACCGCGGTGCAGCTGGTCGGGCCGCCCGCGCGCGAGGAGGTCCTGCTCAGCTTGGCTGCCCAGCTGGAGGCAGCGCTGCCGTGGGCGGACCGGGTACCGCAGCTATAGCCTGCCGCTCCCGGGGTCCTCCCGGGGGTTCACGGGAGCGGGATGCGGTGGTAGCTCTGGCCGGCGTCTGTCGTGTAGTAGAGCCGCTCGTTGGCAGGAGCGATCGAGCCGGCGTAGCCGAGCCCGGCGCCGTGGGTGGTGTCGGTGAACCCGAGCCAGGCCCACTGCGAGATCCCCGGCACCTGCACCGTATCCCAGAGCGCGCCGGTGTTGGTCGTGCGGTAGAGCTGTTGATAGCCGACCACCGCCGTGGTGGCGGACGCGGCGGCGAACGCCGCCGAGCCTGGGAGCTGGAGCGATGTCCCGGTCCCGGCCGCGATGGTGAAGTTCGCGCCGCCGTCGGTGGAGCGCCACACGCCGCTCTCGGTCCCGGTGGCGCAGTGTGCCCACACCACGGGCGTCTCCGGCGCCGCGAGCTGGCAGGGAAGGCCGGGCGACGGCGCCGGGTGCGCAGTGAAGCTGGCGCCGGCGTCTTGAGAGATGAGTACATTGCCGCCGACCCCGGTGCCAATCCCCGACTGGACGATGATTTGCGGCCCAAGCACCCACAGGCCGGCCGCGACCGCTCCGGCAGTCGAGAGGGTGCTCCAGTCATCGCTGCTCGCCGGCGAGCGCATCAGCCGACCGCTGCCCCCGCTGCCGGGCTCGACCGTCGCGTACACCTGGCCGCTCGAGGTCGCCAGGTTGCTGACCGTCCCGCCCACTTCGACGGCATGCCAGGTCTGTCCGCCGTCGTGGGTCGCGTAAAGATCGGGGTCGTAGGCGAAGCCGTTTTTCGAGTCGGCGAAACGCAGTTCCGAGTACCCCGATTGATTGGACCCCCGCGCGGAGAGCGACGCATGTGGCGCGCCGAGGGCGACGAAGCTCTGGCCCCCGTTCGTGGTGCGCAGGATCACGCCGCATGACGGGCAGTTCCCCGGACCGAGCACCCACCACGTCAGCTCGCCGATCGCGGTGAACGACTGGGGCGCGAAACGCGCCGGCAGCGGCGGGGGCGAGGTCTCGCTCTGCGTCGGCGGCGCGGGGATCCCCGCCCCCGGCTTCGTCGTCCTCGAGCGGCGGGCGGCCGCGGTTGCTCCGGGTTTGTTGTGGTGGACGTTGGCCAGCACGATCCCCACCACGGCCGCCACGACCGCGGCCGCGGCGAGCAAGGCAAGGGCCTCGGAGGAGCGCCGGCGCGGCGGGCGGGGCCCGCCGGGGCGCGTGCGCCGGCCGGCGCCACGCCGAGGGCTGCGGACCGCGCCGCGCGAGGCACCCTCGGTGCGCTGATGGGCGCCCTGCTCGGTCAGCTCGGTGAGCTGGGCCTGCACCCGGTCGAGGTAGCCGCTCACGCCTGCACCCGATCGAGGTAGCCGCTCACGTCTGCACCCGATCGAGGTGGCCGCTCACGCCGATCCCGGCGCCTTGGGCTGCGCCCGCATCCGCGCCAGGCCGCGGCTGACACGCTTGCGCACGACCATCTCCGAGCACCTGAGCTGGGAAGGGACCTCCTGGTCGGGCCGCTCGTCGAGCACGCGCGAGCGGATGGCGAAGCGCTCGTCCTCGGACAGGGCATCGACCAGCCGGAGCAGCCGGTCTGCGCCCATTCGCGCGATCCGGTCGATCCGATCGAGGTCGGCCTCCTGGAGGGCCACCGCCTGGAACCCGAGCCGATGCCGGGCCCGCGCCTCCACCTGCCCTCGCCGGAGGCTCATCAGCACCTTGTTACGGGCGATCGCGATCACCCACGCCGCTGCCGAGTCGCGCTGCTCGGTGTAGCGACCCGCCGCCAGCAACACCGCGGCGAACGCCTCGGCGGCCAGGTCGGCGGCCATTTCGCGATCACGCGTCTGGCGCATCAGGTAAGCGAGCACAAGCGGGACGTAGCGGCGGTAGAAGACCGCGAAGGCCGCCCCGTCACGCGACGCGATCGCCGCGAGCAAGGCTGCGTCTGACCAGTGCTGGCGGTTGCGGCGAGGTGCGTCCATTCGCCCGTCTATTGCTCACGGCCGCGGTGGTGTGACGGAGGCTAGCGCGTAGAATCGCCCCCGACTGTTCCCGAACCTGAAGGAATTCGAGACTCCATGGCCTATGTCATCGCCGAGCCCTGCATCGGCACGAAGGACAATTCGTGCGTTGAGGTCTGCCCGGTTGACTGCATCCATCCGACCCCCGACGAGCCGGACTATGACGGTGTTCCGATGCTGTACATCGACCCGGAGGAATGCATCGACTGCGACGCGTGCGTCGAGGCCTGCCCGGTGGATGCCTGCTTCGCCGAGGACCAGCTGCCCGAGGAGTGGCAGCACTACACGAAGCTGAACGCGGACTACTACGCGAATCGGTAGCGACGCACCCGCGCCGAGCGCCCCCGCGCGCCCCACTGCGTGCCGCGGCTCGTATCGGACTGAGCGCGAGGGGCGCCCGGAGCGGGCCGCGCCCCTCCCTCATAGCCTGGACAGCCGAACGGGCAGCGACCCAGCCGGATGAGGCTTCCCAGCCCCACGGATGCCGAGCGCAGCGAGGCCCAGTGATTAGGCCATCGGGAGGGACATCCCGACTGGCCTGGGGGCAGCCGCCGGCGCCGGCATCTGCATGACCGGCAGCTCGACTGGCGAGAGCGCGATCAGGCCCCGCGCCGCGTGGGCCAGGGCCTGCGCGGCGGGGTCATCCGGATCGGAGAAGACAACCGGCACGCCCGCGTCGGACTGCGCGCGGAGCGCCAGGGTGAGCGGCACCTTGCCGAGCAGCGGCACCTCGAGCTCCTCGGCCAGCAGCTGGCCGCCGCCCTCCCCGAAGAGCTGGTAGCGCTCGCCCGTCGGCGTGACGAAGCCGGACATGTTCTCGATCACGCCGGCGATCTCGAGCTTCAGCTTGATGGCCATTTCGGCCGAGCGGCGGGCCACCTTCTGGGCCACCGGCTGGGGCGTGGTGACGATCACGAACTTCGACTGGGGCAGCAGCTGGGCGAGCGTCATCGACACGTCGCCGGTGCCCGGAGGAAGGTCGATCAGCAGATAGTCGAGCTCGCCCCACTCGACGTCCTCGAGGAACTGCTGGAGCGCCTTGTGGAGCATCGGACCGCGCCACACCACGGCGGCGTCCTGCTCGACGAAGAACCCGATCGACATCACGCTGATCCCGTCGTAGGCCTTGAGCGGGACGATCTTGCGCTCGG
>JAFAZZ010000409.1 GCA_019239375.1 Solirubrobacterales bacterium
CCAGTTGCGCCGGCGAGCAACCCATGGCGTCACGATGGGTCATAAGTGCTCACTCGGCACCCGATCTGAGCCGAGTGCATATCCAGCCACCTTGGTGGGGCATAACTGCGATCTCGAGCACCGCGGGTCGTCGAGTGTGCGGTTAACCTCCAACCGCTGGACGACGCTCGCATGTCAAGGCGGCCGCGCCGTTGAAGCCGCGTCGCGCAGATCACGCCCGCGCCCCATCGCCCCGGCTTGCCACACGAAACGTCACGCTCTATTTCGTAAACTCGATCGAATTAGTTCGATATGCCCGATCGGTATTGAGGCGCTGCCTCTCGACGAGGCCCGCGAACTGATCGACGCCCACGCCCCGTCGCGATTGGGGCGATGGCGCAGCGCGTCGGCGTCGGCCAGCTCCTGCACGGCTCCGACCGCCTGGCGGTCGAGCCGAGCGGCACGCCTACGACCAGACGCTGAAAACCGATGCCGCAGGATTCTTGACGAGTGCCCGCGCCCAATGGCCGGTGGTGGCGGCATGAGTCTCGACCCGCTCGAGCTCGAGCGCCTCGTGGCGGGGCTGGCCGCCGGCCCCGAGCACCGGCAGCATGCGGTCGGGCACGCCCGCGACCTCCGGGTCTACGAGCAGGTCTGGGATGACGAGGAGGTCAACTTGTCGCTGATCTGCCGGAGCGATACGCCGCGGTCGCGATCAGCTGACCCGCGCCGACCCGGCCACCGCCCCACCACGACCCCTAGGATTAGCCGCCGTGTCGGGCGTTGGACGTTACGTCAAGTTCACCGCGCAGCCGGGCCGCGGCGATGAGCTGGCGAGACTGCTGCTGCAGGTCGTCGACGCGCTCCGCGAGACCCCCGGTTGCGAGCTGTACGTGATCAACCAGTCGGCCGCGGACTCTGACGAGATCTGGGTCACTGAGCTGTGGCTCGACCAAAACGCGCTCGACGGCTCGCTCGAGCAGCTGCGCTCCGAGGAGGGACAGGCTCGGATCGCCGAGATCACGGCCCTGCTCGCCCGGCCGCCCGAGACGACCGAGCTCCTCCCGCTCGGCGGGGTCGGCTACCTGCCCGGCGGCAACGGTTATACACACGTCAACCTCCAGGACGTCGAGGACATGGCCGCTAGGTTCGGCTACGGGCAACAGGGCGAGGCTCGTTTCCCCACGCGCCGCCTGAACGCACTCCGCACGGGGCTCAGCCACCAGCGCCTGCGGCCAGGTGTTCGTCAGTCCTTCGGCCACCGCCACCAGCATGCCGAGGAGGTGTTCGTCGTCCTGGGCGGCAGCGGCCGAGTCAAGATCGACCATGAGGTGGCAGAGGTCCGCGCCCTCGACGCGATCCGGATCGCGCCCGGCTCGGCACGGGCGTTCGAGGCCGGCCCGAACGGGATCGAGTTCCTGGTCTTCGGCCCGCACCACACCGGCGATGCCGTGATCGAAACTGACTTCTGGCCGGCGGAGGTGAGATGAGCACGACGCAGCTCAACCAGAAGCTGATCCAGGTGACCCGTTACCGCCTCGTCAACGCGTTCCTGCGCTTCCCGCTTGCCGCGACGGCCACCACGGACAAGAGCAAGGACCTGGAGTCGGCCCAGAAGCTGCGGGCGCTCGGGCCTTCGGTGCTCGTCGTCGGTCGCGGCGGTCCCGTACGCAATCCGGCCCAGGCCACGGACGAGGCGATCGCGGGCGCCGGCGGGTGAGCTCCGCCTACGCTTACACCAAGGTTCGTCACGACGGTCGTGACGATGTCGTCGCGGTTGAGGAGCCGCTCGAGATCCGCGTCGACGGCCGATCTCTCACCGTGACCATGCGCACCCCGGGCCACGACGAGGAGCTCGCGCTCGGCTTCCTCTACGGCGAGGGACTCATCAACGGCCCGCGCAGCGCAGGGCCCACCGAGGACTTCGCCGCGAACATCGTGGAAGTCCAAGGCCCCCTCACCCGGGACCCCGGGGAGCGCCGCTTCTACACCACCTCCTCGTGCGGGGTGTGCGGCAAGGGCGCGCTCGAGGAGGTCGCGGTGCACAGCACCCCTCTCCCCGCAGGACCCGCCGTCACCCGCGAGCTGCTCGCCGGCCTGCCCGGCCGCCTCGTGCAGCCGGCGTTCGAGCGCACGGGCGGCGTCCACGCCACCGGCCTGTTCGATCCCGAAGGTGAGCTCGTGCTCGCTCGCGAGGACGTTGGGCGCCACAACGCGATGGATAAGGTGATCGGCCGAGCGCTCCTCGACGGCTTGGTGCCGCTGGCGCCGCGGATCCTATGCGTCAGCGGCCGGCTGTCGTTCGAGCTCGTGCAGAAGGCGGCCGTGGCCGGCGCGCCAGTTCTCGTCGGCGTCGGTGCCCCCAGCTCGCTCGCGATCGAGCTGGCCGACGACCGCGGGCTCACGCTGTGCGGGTTCGCCCGGCGCGGGAGCGTGAACGTGTACACCCATCCGGAGCGCGTCCTGGAAGGCTGACGGGCCTCGTTGCGCTCGGCGTCCGTCGGATGTGGCGCCGCAGGCCCGTCAGGCGAGGCATGGATGCCGAGCGCGCCGTCGCCGCGACCCCTTTCGGGCCCGTCCGGTCGCGGATCGCACTCAGCCCGCCACCAGATCGACCAGCCGCTCCAGTTCCTCCTCGGCCGTCCACGCACCGACCGACGCACGCACCACCCCAAAGGCCGGGATGTAGCGCAAGACGACCCGCTCGCTACCCAGCCTCGCCACCTCAGCCTCGGGATCGTCGACACGCCAGGACACCAGGGTCGAGCGTCCGCGCGGCCATATCGAAAGCCCGCGCTCGGCCAGCCGCTCGGCCAGGCCGGCGGCCAGCGAAGCTGCGCGCGAATGCACCCAATCCCATCCGGCCTCCTCGAATACGCCGAGCGAGGCCACCGCCCAGGCGCTGCGCATCCCAACGGGAAACCCGTGGTCAAGCCGAGCAGCGCCCTGCGCCCAATCCGAGGACAGCGGATCGTGCGGGTCGGCCACCGACCCGAAGCCCGGCCACGGCGGGAGCAGCGCCTCGAGCCGTTCGGGGCGGACGAACAGGCACCCGCTTCCCTCCGGCCCGCACAACCACTTCTGCCCCGAGGCGGCGTAGAAGTCGCAGCCGAGCGTCCGGACGTCAACCGAGATCGCGCCCAGCGCCTGGGCCGCGTCGAGCAGCACCGGGACGCCGGTCTGCACCAGCGCCCGCACGTCGACCACCTCGCCTCCCACCCAGGAGACGTGCGAGCACGCGATCAGCCGCGTCGACGACGTCACCTCGCCGGCGATCTCCGCGAACGGAACCACGCGGATCGATACTCCGTGGCGCCGGCGCGCCCGGGCCAGCGGCGCCAGCAGTCCGGGATGCTCCTGATCGCTGGTCAGGATCTCGTCGTCCGGACGGAGGTCCAGGCCCGCGATCACCGTGTTGACGCCATCCGTCGTCGATCCGGTCAGCGCCACCTCCTCGGGCGCGCAGGCCAGCGCGCGGGCGTAGCCGGCCCGAGCCCGATCCCGCAGCCCCATCAGCTCCTCGAAGTACTGGCGCCCGCACCGACCTCCGTCGGTCTCCACGTCGATGCGGAGATGCACGGCGTCGGCGGCGGCGCGCGGAACCGGTCCCTCGGTGCCCGCGTTGAGGTACGAGAGCCGCTCGAGCACCGGGAACTGCGCCCGGAAGGTGGTCGGGTCGGTGGCGGATGTCAGCGATTCGGTCATCCCCCTATTCTGTCTGGGCGCCATGTGCTTCGACTTCGACGCGCGCCCGCCGGCACTCCCCGTTGATCTTCGCCTCGCGCCGATCGCCGGGGCCGCGAACGCTGAAATGCTTGAGTTGAACTCGGTTGATGGGACCCACTTCTCGGCCGCGCTGGCCCAAGCCGCGCCCGGCCGGCGCGGTGGCGTCGTCATCCTGCCCGACGTCCGTGGCCTCTATCCGTTCTACATCGAGTTGGCCGAACGTTTCGCGCAGGCCGGCTACAACGCGATCGCCCTCGACTACTTTGGTCGCACCGCCGGCCTCGGCCCGCGGGATGCCGAGTTCGAGTACATGCCCCACGTCGAGCAGCTGACGGTGCCGCAGGTCGAAGAGGACGCCACCGCCGCGGTGGCGGAACTACGGGAACGCACCGAAGCCGGCCCCGTAGCCACGGTCGGATTTTGCCTGGGCGGGTTCCTGTCCTTCCAAGCCGGCGCCGACATACTCGAGCTCTCGGCGGTGATCGGTTTCTACGGCGTGCTCGGCCGATCGCGCTTCGGTGCCCAGGCACCGCTCGAGCGCACCCGCGAGATTCGCGTGCCGCTGCTCGGGCTGTTCGGCGGAGCTGACCAAGCGATCCCCGTCGAGGAGGTCGAGCAGTTCGACGCTCGTCTCGGCGAGGCAGACCTCGACCATGAGATCCACGTGTACCCCGGCGCGCCGCACTCGTTCTTCGACCGCCGCTACGAGGAGCACGCCGAGGCGTCCAATGACGCGTGGCGCCGCATGCTGGCGTTCCTCGAGCGCCACGTCGCGTGAGCTGCGGTCGCGGGGACGCCGGGCACCCGCGCCCCATGTAAAACGCAGCGCCGCGCAACGCGTCGCAGCGCCCGGTCAGACACGTCATTGCAGCGCCTAGCCTGAAGACCCCTCGCCCCGCTCCTGCAGCTCGCGCTTGAGCACCTTGCCAGTCGGGTTGCGGGGCAGCTCGCCGAGGAACACGACCTCGCGCGGGACCTTGTAACTAGCCAGGTTCTCCTTGACGTAGCGCACGATGTCGTCCTCGGTGAGCTGGGCGCCATTCTTCAGCACGACGAAGGCCCTCAGCCGCTGCCCGAACTTCTCGTCTTCCACGCCGATCGCGGCCGCCTCCTGGATCGACTCGTGCGCGACGAGGAGCTCCTCGATCTCAGCCGGGAACACGTTCTCGCCTCCCGAGACAATCATTTCGTCGTCGCGACCATCGATGTACAGGCGTCCCTGGGCATCAAAATGTCCGACGTCGCCCGAGGCCATGAGGCCCGCCACCACGTCCTTGTTGCCGCCGCCGGTGTAGCCCTCGAACCGAGAGATGTTGCCGACGAAGATCCGACCCGTCTCACCCGCGGAAACCTCCTTACCAGTCTCGTCTAACAGCTTGACGATCGATCCGCGGACGACCTTGCCGACCGTGCTCGGTGTGGCTCTCAGATCCTCTGGGGTGGCGATCGTGGCGTAGGCGATCTCCGTCGACCCGTACAGGTTGTAGATGACCGGTCCCAGGGCCCTTGCGGCCCGCTGGGCCAGATCGGCCCCCAGCGCCGATCCGCTCACGAAGACGATGCGCAACGCCGAGAGATCGCGCTCCTTGATCGGCTCCTCCCCGAGGTCGAGGAACCGGGTGAGCATCACCGGCACCATCACCATGGCCGTCGCGTTGTGCTTCTCGAGGCTGTCCAGCGTCTGCTGCGGATCGAAGCGGCGGCGCACCACGAGCGTCGAACCCAAGCCGACCCCGACGATCGCCTGCATGAACCCCAGCGCGTGGAACATCGGCACACACAGCTCACTTACCTCGCGCGCCCGAAACGGGACCTTGTCCAAGAGGCCGCCGATCAACGACAGAGAGCGCGGCTCCGCGCGCGGCGCGCCCTTCGGCGTGCCGGTGGTGCCGCTGGTCAGGATCGTGATCTTCGGCCATGCGGCCGGCTTGGGTGGGCCGCTCGTGTCGCCGCGTTGGATCAGCGCGTCAAGCGTGTCCTCGCCCGGCGCGTCCGTCCAGGCGCGGTAACGCCCTCGTGGGGGATCCTCGATCCCCTCGAGGGCGTTCGAGTACTCGTCGTCGAAGACCAGTAGGTCGGTTCCTTCCCGTTCGGCAACCGCCCTGATCTGCGGCCCCGCGAAGGAGGTGTTGAGCAGCACGATGCGCGCGCCGCACTTTGCCGCGGCAAACACCGCCTCGAGGAAGCCGCGGTGGTTGCGCGCCAGGATCGCCACTCCCTCGCCCGCCTCAAGGCCGTGCTCCCGCCACGCATTAGCTAGCGCGTTGCTGCGCTCGTCGAGCGCCTTGTAGCTCAGTTCGCCGCGCTCGTCGATCATCACCGCACGATCGCCCTGGCGCACGGCGCCCGCCACGGCCGCGCCACCGAGCAGGCCGTAGCGCTGAAAGCCGAGGAGCAACTGGGGGAGGCGCCTTGGCGGCTCCGGGCCAACCAGCCCGCTTCGGATGCAGAGCGCGGCGAAGTAGGCTTCGTCGCCAGCGCGGTCGGCGAGCTTCGCTGCGCCCGCGATCAGCCCCTTAGGATCGAGCGCGGCGTTGATGATGGCCTTGGGATGGAGGTTGACGATGTGGCTCTCCCCGTGTCGCGGAAGGTTCGTAAGCCCGCCGGCGTCGTGACCATCGAGCACTTCTATGCATACCGCGGGCAGCCTCAGATTATTCGCGCATCACCACCAGCGCTCAGGTGAACTGTTCGGGCTCGCGCTTATATCCGCAGCTCTCCGGCCGCGCGCCCGCCGCGATTTCGCTGCACATGCTGCAGCGATGACATGGCGTCGCCGCCGACCCCACGCGGCGGCGGCGCCACCTTGAGCGGCTCAGGTCGCCCGTGAATCATCTGCGCCGGCCTGGGTAGTAACGCTTGCGATGGCCGGCAAGCTCATCACCCTGCCGTTGCGCCTCTGGCTTCAGTCCGCGCGCCTCCTCACCCGCCTTGCCGGGGAGGCCGCCGGACGCGCCGTATCGTTCGCCGGCCAGACCATTGGTGGCATCTCGCCGGATCGGTCTGGCGCAGCCGAGCACGCGGAGGCGGTCGCCGAACCGCCGCTCGAACCGAGCCCGCCGCCTGCACCAGGACAGGAATCCGCACCGGAGTGGGCGGCAGAGCCGGCAGCGCCCCCGGCGGGGACTCTCGCCGCGGCGGCGCCCGCGCCTGCTGAAGCGGAGCCGGCGCCTGTCTCCGAGGAGCCCGCGCCTATCTCCGACGAGCCCCCGCAACTGGCCGACGAGTCCGCGCACGCCTCCGAGGAGCCCGCGCACGCCTCCGAGGAGCCCGCGCACGTCTCCGAGGAGCTTGCGCACGTCTCCGAGGAGCCCGAGCTCGTCCGCGAGGAGGCCGAGCCTGGTGCCGAGGATGGCGCCGGCGCCGCGGTGAACGTACTCGAGCCATGGAACGGCTACGCACGTATGAGCGCCGGCGAGATCATCGCGCGCGCGCGGGAGGCGAATCCCGCCGAACTGGCCGCCGTGAGGCTCTACGAAGCTCGCCATCGGAGCCGCCAAACCGTGCTCGCTGCGGTCGACCGGCAGCTCAAGCTGGGTAGCGGCGGCGGCCCTGCCTGACCTCCCCGTCGGCGGAAAGGACGATCCACATGCCCCAAGCGAAGACCCCGAACGAGCGCGACGCGATGCTGGCAAGGTGGTTGGGGGAGGCGCACACCAAGGAGGCCGAGCTGGAGGCGGACCTGGTCGCGCACATCGCGCTGACCCGGAAGCAGTCCTACAAGAAGCGCCTGCAGCAGCACCTCAAGGAGACTCGCGACCACAAGCGCCGCGTGGCCTCGCGCATCAAGCAGCTCGGCGGCTCGCGTGGCCAGGCACTGATCGGCGCCGGCTCCGCTGTCGGCGAGCTGGCCGGCAAGACCGTTGCCGCCGTGAAGGGTCAGGTGGGCGTGGCTCGCGCGGTGGTGACCGAGCAGGCCGAGACGCATCTGCGCAACGCGCAAGAGGAGCTCCGCGAGGAGCACGTCGAGATCGCGATCTACACCCGGATCGAAGTTTTCGCCACCGAGGTGGGCGATCGCCAGACCGCGCAACTCGCGCGCAGCATCCGCCGCGACGAGGAGCGCATGGCCAAGTTCCTCCAGGCGGAGCTAGGGCGCCTGGTCAAGGAGATCGTCAGGGCCGAAGTCCCGCGTGATCAGCGGACGACGTCCTCGGGCTCGGGGCGCTCGACGAGCCGGTCGCAGCCGGCGATGTCGCGCAGCTCGAAAAGCCGCTCGCGCTCGGGTGCGTCGCGCAGCTCGACGAGCCGGTCGCGCTCGGGTGCCTCGGGCAGCTCTACCCGAGGCCCACGCAGCCGCAGCTGATCTCGCGTCACGCGGCCGGGCGAGGCTCGGTGCCCCGCACCGCGAGCCGCAGCCCGGCTCCGACCGGCACGACGGACTGCGTCAGGCTCGCTTCGGACTCGATCAGCGCCGTGAACTCGGTCAGTTCGTGCGCGTGAGACCTGACGTTGTCGACGGCGAGCAGCCCGCTTGGCGCCAGGCTTCGGACCAGGTCTTGGACATAGGCCGCGTAGGCGGATCGCTCGGCGTCGAGGAACACGAAATCCCAAGCCGCGTCGCCTGACCGCGCCAGGGTGAGCGCCGCATCCTCGCTGCGCAGCTCGACTCGCTCGATCAGGCCGGCGGGTCGGAGGTTGACACGGGCGAGCTCGGTCCGTGCCGCGTCGAGATCGATGCTCACCACGCGGCCGCCGGTCGCCTCCGCGGCGTCGGCGAGCCAGAGCGTCGAGTAGCCGTTCGAAGTGCCGAGTTCGAGGATCCGCCGGGCCGCGGTGGCGCGGATCAGCACGCCGAGGAGCGCCGCCGTGTCAGGCTCGACGTTGCGAAACCGCGCCAGCCGGTCGCCCTGCGCGCGGTCGTGCTCCCGGCTGACCGCGTACAGATCGGCTGCCAGCCGCCGGCGTTCCTCGTTCATCGCGTGGCCACGAGCTCGATCTCCTGGTCCGCCGGCTCCGTTGGCCGTACGTCCTCGAGGCGGTCGACGTCGGCCAGCGCTGGGAAGATGCGGCTCCAGGTGGCGGCGATCACCATTGTCATGATCCCTCCCCCGACGACTGCCGGCACCGTCCCGACGAGGAACGCGGCCAACCCCGATTCAAATGCCCCCAGCTGGTTGGAGGCGCTGATGAACACCATCTCGACCGCGTTGACGCGGCCCCGTAGGCGATCGGGGCTGGCCAAGGCGACGGTGGTGGAGCGGATGTTCATGCTGTACAGGTCGACGAACCCGCCGAAGACGAGGGCGAGCAGCGAGATCACGAACACGCGAGACAGGCCGAACACGACGATGCTCGCCCCGTACAGGCCTACCGCGATCAACAGTGTGCGCCCCGCCCGCCGGGTGATCGGGTGCCGCGTGATGAAGGCCGCACCCAGCAGTGCGCCGACCGCAGGGGCCGCGCGCAGCACGCCGAGCCCCGTGGCGCCGACGTGCAGGATCGAGCGCGCGAACACGGGCAGGAGCGCTACCGCACCCCCGAACAGGACGGCCAACAGGTCGAGCAGGATCGCGGCCAACAGCACCTGGGTCCGTCCCACGAACCGCAGTCCCTCGAGCACGCCTTCGACCGTCGCCGCCTGCCCGGCGTTCTCGCCGGCGCGCGGCTGCTGCGCCGCTGGGGCAGGGTGCATGGCCAGCACGCTGGCTGAGGCGAGCACGCAGCAACCGGCGGCCAGGAAGTAGACGAGGACCGGAGAGACGCCGTATAGGAGCCCGCCGATTGCCGGCCCGATCACCATTCCGGTCTGGCTAGCGATCGCGCGCAGCGTCATCGCATTGGGCAGCAGCTCGAGGCTGACCAGCGTCGGCGGCATCGCCCGTGCGGCTGGCCAGCCGAGCGCCATTGCGGTACCGGCGCCGACAGCAAGGGCCAGATAGACCCACACCTGGGTCGTCCCGGCCGCCGTGACCAACGCCAGGCCGGAGCCGACCGCGGCGCTCAGCAGCAGGGCGCCTGCAAAGACCAGCCGGCGGGGCGCCCGATCGGCCAGCTGACCCGCGGGCAGGGCGAGCACGAACAGCGGCACGAACTCGGCCAGGCCGATCCAGCCCAGGTCCAGTGCGCTCCGGTGCAGGGCGTAGACCTGCCAGCCAAGCGCCACCTCGAGCATCTGCAGGCTGATCCCCATCCCGAGCAGGGCCAGCCACCACAGACGGAAGTCGCGCTCCTCGAGCGCCGGTCCGATGCGCCTCAAGCGCTTACCCGGGCCTCGTGCATCGATTGGTGAGCGTACCCGCGGCCCCGCGCGGGTATAACCAAGGCTACTGGGGCTTCCGCAACCTCACGCGCAGGTCGCGTGTCGGTGCGCGGAAGCAATATGTGGCACGGCGAGATGACGGTCGAGACTCGAAAGAGCATGGTCGGAGACGGCGAGCATGTCGTTCAGTTCTACGAGCGCGAGGCCGATCTCGTGCGAGCCGTGGGCGCTTACCTGGTCAGTGCAGTGGCCGAGGACGCCGTCGCGATCGTCATCGCCGGCGAAGGCCATCGCGTAGCCTTCGAGGCAGAGCTGATCGGCGCCGGCATCAACGTGATCCAGGCCACCGAAGAGGGACGAGTGGTGTGGCTGGACGCCGCCCGGACGCTTTCTCTGTTCATGGAGGACGGACGGATCGAACCGGCTCACTTCCGCGACGTGGTCGGCGGTGTGGTCCGCTGGGCGCGGGGTACTGGACGTCCGGTCCGGGCCTACGGAGAGATGGTCGCCCTTCTGTGGGACGCGGGCGACATACTCGGCGCGCTCGAGCTCGAGGAGCTCTGGAACGAGCTCGGGCGCGAGCTCAGCTTCGCCTTGTGGTGCGGATACCACACCCAATCCGTGCCCGGTGAGGAGCATGCCGAAGCGCTGCACGAGATCTGCCATCTGCATAGCTCGGTCGTCCCCGATGCGGCGGCCCGGTTCGCCGCAGGAGCCGAGGGCCCGCGAGCCGCCCGGCGGTTCGTCATGAGCATGCTCGAGCGCTCCGCTTACGGAGCGCGCGTCCCGGTCGAAGACATCCAGCTTGTAGTCAGCGAGCTGGCCACCAACGCGGTGATCCACGCCGGCAGCCCGTTCTCTGTATCGGTTCGTTGCGAAGACGACGCGATCCGGATCTCTGTTCAGGACTCGAGCGCGACTTGGCCGCAGCTGCGCGGCCCCGGGCTGGCTGCCCGTTCCGGACGAGGACTGCACCTGGTTGGCGCGGTGGCGCGAGACTGGGGCGTTGAGCCGGCCCGCGACGGCAAGACCGTCTGGGCCGAGCTGCCGTTGCGCTAGCCGCCGCGTCGCCAGTTCCTCCTGCGCCCGCGCCTCCCTCTTCGACTACCTCTATTTGGAGGTCGACGGCACGGTCCACGCCTCGTCCGGACTATTTGACCGACAGGTGGTCAAAAGGATGCGGGTCGCGGCGCAGGGCGCTAACGCTCCGGTATGAGGCTGTCAAGGCGAGACAATCTCCCGGTTATTCTGCCCGTAGCGGGCCAAAAGACGCCAGGAAGCGGCTACTCTGCGCTGGTGAGGAGAGTCCCGGAGTGAGCGCCCTGGAACCGGATACGGCGATCAGCGCCCCGCCGCGCTCACCGACGGCGACGGCCCATGCGCTGCTTCGTTCCCACCTTGTCTCGATGATCCACGATGTGGGACCGGTTAGCCGCTCAGAACTCGCGCGCGTCATCGGCCTGCCTCGCAGCACGACCACTGCGCTCGTCGCGGAGCTCCTGCGCGAAGGACTGATCGCCGAGTCCCCCGCGCGCAGCGGCGGCGTCGGCTCGGGTAGCGGCCGCCCCGCGACGCTGTTGTCGCTGCGCAAGCCGGACGGACTCGTCACCGGCTTCGACTTCGGGCACCGGCATATAC
>JAFAZZ010000491.1 GCA_019239375.1 Solirubrobacterales bacterium
AGGCGTCAAGGAGTAGCCCTGCAGCTGGCGGTCGGTCGAGTTGACGGTCGAGTCGTCGCTGCGGGTTCGGCGTGACTCGTGGTGACCGAAACCGGCGCTCTGAACGACTGGTCTGAACGCCGGATGACGCCTGGTTTGCCTCCCTGAGCGGCAGTCCAATGGCGCACGAGCTGGCCGCTGCTTGCACGCTTGCAGAGGCGCCAATGCCGGCTAACGGCTCGCCGGTGTCTCGGCTCGGCGACATTGGATGCCCGGTTTGCCAGGGCTGTGCGGCAGTCTTCGTCGACCCCGGCGACGTGCTGGTAGCCGCCCAGGCCACGCGGGCGTTAGCTCAAATGCGGCTAGCGCCAGTTGCTTGTTTGCGGGAGAGCAGCCGCAGCGGCTCCGCCCAGACGGCGCCTGGGTCACGCCTACAGCAGCAGCGCCGACATCGCCGCGCCGGTGGCCGCTTTGGTGCTTGCAGCGATCCGCCGTTGAGTTAGCGCTTTGAGCGACGGTCGGGCCGACCGTCGGCGACGGATGGTGGTTCTCACTGAGGCGAATCTCGGGTCTCCGACCCACGGATCCTCCGGTCCGGCATTCGTTTTGGCGCGGGCATCTCGCCTTCGACGGATGTCGTGTTCGGTCCCGAGGCCGTCTATGCGCTGCCGTGTGGTGCAGCGGCGAGAAGAACCATCACGACTGAGTAGCAGGCGATGGCTGCGGAAGGCGAGCAGCGCCATGATGAGCGAGATGGTGTTGTCGTTGAAGTCGAGGAAGCTAGCCCCCGTTGAAGCCGGCTCCGATCACCAGCGAAGCCGCGATGCTTGACCAGACCACCGTTGCCCGTCTGCGGAGGCGAAGCGCGTCGATCGCGATGGCGATCACGACGAGACGAGCGCGACTGCGAGCGACGCGTGGACGGCGAGAGCTGGGGCGCCGCGAGTGATCGCCCAGGTGGCGGGTCGGGATCCTCAGGTACAGGTTGACGGCGATCCCGACTGACGCCTGGACCAGGAGCAGCAGCGTGGCTGCGAAGGCCATCGAGCGCAGCCTGGTTTGCGGTCGGCTGCCCGGGTCGATCTCAGTCACCGCGACTGGGATGCGCTGCCGCCCACGCCTCGATGCTCTTGCTGCCGGCTATGACGTCACGGTCGTCTGTGAGGAGCAGCGGGATCCACGATTTCCCGGTCGCGTCTCGCGCGAGGCGTCGCCCTTCGGAGCGGTTCAGCGCGGTTGGCAGGACCCCCCATCGGGTGGTACGACTTCAAGCAAACAATCCGTTCGACTACATCAGGTACACCAACGAGCTCAGGCAGGATCTGATCGCAGCCGGATTCCCGAAGATCCCGCTCGTGAACAGCGAGTGGGGATACGAGCTGTTCAAATCAGCGACTCCGCAACAGCTCGCCGCATTCATGAGCGCGTAGCTCGGGTACATGCAGGACACCTCACTGTCCCAGCAATACCTCGAGACGATCCCGCTGTTCAACTCGAGCAGCCTCACGCCGAGGGATACGCATTTGAAGCGAACTCATCGCTTCAAGCGACGCCGGCCAGGCTAGCCGTACAAGGAACCGACACCAGCGGATTCACGACCCTGGCCGACGAAGCGACGACTACCTCGACAGACACCCCGGACGAGATCCGGATTCTCATCAGCAACTACGAGGTACCACCCGAGGCCCGCGGACGCTATCGAACGGGCAAGGCGAGGACGAGGTGATTCAGCCGGTCCAGAATAACGTCGTGTGCCTCACGATTCTCAAGAACTGCCTCTACGAACTCCCGCGGCTCAACCCCACTACGTCAATAACGGCGGCTACGACCTGACGGTGAAAAACCTGCCGACCTGGGCGGCAGCCGGGTTCACCGCGAATCGCTACCGGCTCGACGCGACCAACAACATGACGTTGATCGATTCAACCCAGCACGCTGGGCGGTCGGTGGAACTGTCCGCGGATCTCCCCGCGCCGGCGGTCGAGCTGATCGTGATCCGCGCGACGAGCGCGGGGCCGCCCACGCTGCAGGGGGTTTGGAGCAACACTGTCAACCGGAACCGAAAAGTGCGCCAGTTTCAGGAGCCGAGAAGTGCACCACGGCGCCGGTCGAAGAGTGGGCTATTTGAGGGTGTGGCGGCTTCTGGGGGGAGCGAGCCGTAGGCGAGCGGAGCACAGATGCCGCCGGCGTGCTGCGGCGGAGGGGGTGCGTTTTCAGCCGACGGGGCTGGCGGGGGTGATGCCGGTGCCGCGTTCGCGTAGGCGGTAGCTCTTGCCTTTGAGGGTTGACCATGGTGGCGTGGTGCACGAGCCGGTCGATCAGCGCGGCGGCGACCATCGCGTCGCCGAGGATCTCGCCCCACGCCCCGAATCCCCGGTTTGAGGTGATGATGATCGAGCCGCGCTCATAACGGCGGGAGACAAGAGCGAAGAGGAGGTTGGCGGCTTGGCGCTCGAGCGGGAGGTAGCCGACCTCGTCGACCTATGCGGATATCCGCATAGGTCGACCTGTGCCGATACTGCGACTATGCCGACGTTGGCGTCGTGGTTGGCGTGAAGGCCTTGTTCTGGCTGGTTTCTCGCCGGTCTTGTCGGCTGGCTTGTCGGCATAGTCACAGGCCCTCGAGGAACGCGAGGGTCGCGTCCTTGGGCTTGTAACGGCCGGGCTTGACGTCGGCCGGGGTCACGAGCGCGAGGGCTTTCTCCTTGATGGTGAGGTCGGCGTGGAGATAGGGCTGGGTGGAGCGGACATCCGCGTGCCCCAGCCATAAGGCGATGACGGTCGTGTCGACGCCGGCTTGGAGTAGTGACATCGCGCAGCT
>JAFAZZ010000068.1 GCA_019239375.1 Solirubrobacterales bacterium
GACGTACATGGGCCCGCGCAGCACCGTGCCGAGCGGGCCGTCCAACCGGTCAGACAGGCCGACCCAGAAGGAGCCGCGGCGCGAGGTCGTGACCGGACCGCTCGGCGTATGGCGGCTCACACGCGCTCGCCCGCTCGGCGGGCCCCCTCGGCCAGCGAGCTCAGCTTGGCCCAGCAGATGTCCGGATCGACCGAGCCGAACCCGGACCAGGTGCCGAAGCCGCAATCGGTGCCGCCCATCACCCGGTCGGGACCGACGATGCTCGCGTAGGCAAGGATCCGCTGGGCGACCAGCTCGGGATGCTCGATGTAGTTGGTGGTCGAGTCCAGCACGCCCGGTACGAGGGTCTTGTCGGTCGGGATCCTGGTCTTGCGCCACGCCGCCGATTCGTGCTCGTGCCGCGGGTTGGCCGCCTCGAACAGGATGGTGGCGGGCTTGGCTCGCAGGACCACGTCAAGGATCTTGTCCACATCGATGTCCAGGTGGTGCGGACCTTCGTAGTTGCCCCAGCACAAGTGCAGGCGGACGCGATCGGCGGGCACGTCGCGCAGCGCGCGATTGATCGCCTCGACGTGTCGGGCCGCCGCGGTCACGAACTCCTCATCTGAGCTCTCGCGGTACATGATGTGGCGGCCCATGGCCAGGTCGGGGGCGTCGATCTGAAGCAGGAAGCCGGCAGCGACGATCGCCTCGTACTCGGTCTTCATCGCCTCGCCGATGGCGTCGAGGTACTCGTCCAGGCTCGCGTAGTACTCGTTGGGTTGGAACAGCGCGATGACTCCGGGCGACGGCGCATTCATGAACGCGCCGGCGATCGGCTGGCCGTCGATCGCGCGCGCCAGCCGGTCGAGGTCGCGTTGAATCGGCTCGGAATGCTCGTAGGTGATCGGACCGCGACAGATCGGGCGCAGGTAACGCGCGCTGCCACCCTCCTCGGCCAGCCGGTTGCGGTAGCGGGGATATGCGTCCAGGTCGGCCGGCGTGGCCCGCGGCACCTCACCCACCTCGAAGCCACTGAGGCGGTGACGGATGTAGGTGGCGTAACCGATCTTGCTCATCTCGCCATCGCTCACGAAATCGATGCCGGCCTGCACCTGGCGCCGGACGCGGTCGCGCACTGCTTCGTCGAGCAGGCGGTCGTAGCGCTCGCGGTCGACCGGCTCACCGCGGTCCTCGGCCCATACCAGCTCGACCAGCTCGGGCGGCCGAGGCAGGCTGCCTACGTGGGTGGTGAGGATCCGGGCCACAGGGTTACCAGATCGCCTCTGCTGATCACCAGCGGGTCGCGCACCGACAGCTCCTCGAGCACGCCTGCAAGCGGGTCGAGGACCCATCGGACGATCATGGCGGCGATCAAATCACAGTCGAGGCGCTGGCGCCTGCGCCGGTGGCCGTGGCGGCCGCGTGCGCCGCCCGTGGCCGCGGACGAGCGGCGCTGATCATCCCTCGCGAATGGTCCGCCCGCGCGGCGGCCGGGGACCTACTCGCCCTCCGCCACCGCGTCTTCCGAGGCCTCGCTCCGCGCCTGCAGCCGCCGCATCCCGGCCAGCCACCGCTCGTAGTCGACCGCCTTGCGCTGGAAGAAGGTCAGCACTTCCGGGTGGGGCAGGATCAGGAACTGCTCGCGGTCGATCGCCGCGACGACGCAATCGGCGACCTCCTCGGGCTCGAGCAGCGCGCCGGCGCCGCGGACCACGCGGTGGGCAAGCTCCTCACCCTCGGTCATCGCGGTGCGCACGCCCATCGGGCACAGGCAGCTGACGCGGATGCCGCGCTCCCCGTAGGTGACCGACAGCCACTCGGCGAACGCGACGGCGGCGTGCTTGCTCACCGCATATGGGGCGGATCCGATCTGAGTCAAGAGCCCTGCCGCCGACGCCGTGACCACGAAATACCCCTCGCCACGGGTCACCCATCCGGGCAAGAGCCGCCGCGCGGCCAACACATGCGCCCGCACGTTTACGCCCCACGCCACCTCCCACACCTCGTCAGGCGTTCCGACCGGGTCGGTGCCGATCGCCACGCCGGCGTTGGCGAAGAACACGTCAACCGGTCCAAGCTCACCTTCCACGCGCTCGATCAGCGAAGCCAGCGCACCGTCATCGGTGACGTCGGCGGGCACTGCGACGTGCCCTGCGCCAAGCTCACCCCGGACCGCGAGCAGCGGCTCCGCCTGGACGTCGGTTACCGCCACCCGCGCCCCCTCAGCCGCACACCGCAGCGCCAGCGCGCGGCCGATGCCTCCTGCCGCGCCCGTTACCACGGCAGTGCGCCCGTCCAGCTTCATGTGCTCCCGTCCAGCTTCACGTGGCGGGTCCGTCTCAGCCGAACTGCTGTGTCAGGTTGACTAATCATATGCGCGTTTTTCCTACTCAACCCTCGGGTACGCCCTGGGCAGAGACGAGGAAAGCGAGGGTCTGTGATGAGTTCTACCGGCGTCGGTGGACGGCAGCTGCGCGAGGCCGGGCCGCCCCAAGCCCATACTCCCCGGTCGATCTTGGCCCGGCTCGATCGCATCGACGTGTGGTCGATGCCGTTCATCTTCATCGG
The DNA here is from genome assembly GCA_019239375.1 of Solirubrobacterales bacterium. Lineage (GTDB taxonomy): Bacteria > Actinomycetota > Thermoleophilia > Solirubrobacterales > Solirubrobacteraceae > Palsa-465. The sequence goes on from JAFAZZ010000068.1 coordinate 2,551, forward strand.
GATCATCGGCCTCGGCTTCATGTTCGCGTTCTACGACGTGTTCGACATCAACGTATCGTTCATCCAGAGCTGCGTTGCGCTCAAACCCGGATGCACGCCGGCCAACGCAGTCACCACCTTGCGGGTTCCGATCGTCCTCAACCTGGGCGGCTACGTGATTGGCGCCCTCGCCCTGGCGCCGCTGTCGGATCGCTTCGGTCGCCGCAACATGCTGCTGTTCACGATGCTGCTGACCGGCCTCGGGTCGCTCTATAACGCGTTGGCCCCGGACTACACGCAGTTCGTGATCGCGCGCGTCATCACCGGGATCGGCGTTGGTGCCGACCTGGCCATCGTGAACACATACGTGGGCGAGGTGGCACCGCGTCGCAACCGCGCACGCTGGATCTCGGTCATCTTCATCATGTCCTCACTGGGCGCACTGCTCGGCGTCTGGCTAGGCCTGTTCCTGACCACGCCGTCCGCGCCCTGGCCGCATGGCCTCCCGTTTTCCCAAGCCGGGCCGGGCTTCGAAAACGGCTGGCGCTGGATGTACGCGATCGGGGCGCTGCTAGCCGCAATCGGCATCCTCCTCCGGCTGGAGCTGCCCGAATCGGCCCGCTGGCTGGTCGGCCAGGGCCGCATCGACGAGGCCGACAAGGTCGTCAGCGACATGGAGGTGGTGGCCGCGAAGCACGGTCCGCTGGCACCCGTCTCAGACGATGTTCCGACCGACCAGACCACCCCGGAGAGCACTCGAGCCTTCAGGGCCATCTTCGGCCATCGGGTTTATGCGCGGCGGATGATCCAGCTGCTCGCGGTGTGGTTGCTGGGCTACGTCACGGTGTTCGCGTTCGGCGCGGGCTTTACCTCGCTGCTGACCTCGCTCAAGTACCCGCCGCCCGAGGCCGGCCTCATCGTGGCCGTGGGCGCGTTCGGGTTCCTGGCCTGCGCGCTGTTCGCGGTGGCGTTCGCCGAGCGGCTCGAGCGGAAATATTGGATCGCGATTGGGGCCGCTATCACCGTGATCGGTGGGATCATCGTGGCCGAGGCGGGAACCGCGATCGGCATCGCATTCATCGGAGCGGCCATCGTCTTCTTCGGCTTCAACGTGTGGGTGCCGATGAAGCTCCTATGTCAAGGGCCTCCTTGCGAGATGGTGGCGTGCGGTCACCGATTGCCGTCAAGGGGTGCCGCTACGCGGCTCGCCGTGCTCGGCCCTGTCGGGCCACCCTTGACCGCGCGCCGT
>JAFAZZ010000087.1 GCA_019239375.1 Solirubrobacterales bacterium
CGGGTCGCCACCGAACGCGGTCACGTTGTCCCTGACCCAGCGAAGCGCCGCCTGCTGGTCCTGCAGCCCGTAGTCGCCAGAGTTGGCCCCGAGCGCCGTGTCATTAACGAGGAACCCGAAAATATTCAGCCGGTAGTTCATCGAGACAACGACCTCGTCACCGTTACCGGCGAGCAGCGAATTGTCGGAATTCCCGTTGCCACCGGTGAACCCGCCGCCGTGGATGTGCACCAGCACCGGAAGGTTACTGGTAGACGTCGCGTTGCTCGGAGCCCACACGTTGACGAACAGGCAGTCCTCACTACCCGCCGTGCCCGTGGTTGTAGTGCACTCGCTCCCGAAGGCCGTGGCCGCCAGTGTCGTAGTCCACGGCGTTGGCGGCTGGGGTGGCTGCCACCGCAGGTCTCCGACCGGCGGGGCGGCGTACGGTATCCCAAGCCACTCATTGACACCACTGGCAGTTGTGCTGCTGATACCGCACACCGGACCCGACGTAGTTTGTACGTCCGTGCCGGACGCACACGTCGGGGTCTCCGCGGTGGCAGACCTAGTTGCCGGACCAGCCGACGCGATCGCGATCACGGCGACGGTCAGGGCCGCAACGACAAACAGCGACCCAAACACCCGTGATCGCAATCCGGACAATCTCGTCACTCTCATACCTAACCCGCTTCTCATTTCTCTCGTTTCCTGTTGATTGAGCTGCGCCGCGCCCCCGGCCAGCAATAATCGTCGCTCCGTGCGCGAATCTACGCGGCGCTCAACTCGGTGAGCTCATCTTCGATAGGTGTGGCTTACTCGCCACCAACGCTTGGGGGCGGGGCTCGGGCGCACGGGGAGATGCCGGCTCGGAGACTGCTCACGAGGTTCCCACGAGTTCGCAGCGTCCCCTTCGCTTCGATCAACTGCAGACTAGGAGTGCTTCCCCAAATGCTGGCGAAGATCAGCCAAAATACTGGCCGAGCGGCCGCTGTCAACTACCGCCCACAACCACCGAGTAATGCGAGCCGAGCTTGCACAGCTTCGGGCACGAAATCGATCCGAACGCGACGATCGCGACCGAGAAGGAGATCCTTGTCGCCATCAGAGGAAGCGCAACTGCCGACTCCGCACACGCCAGAGTTGGCCGCCCGGCTCAGGCAGCTCAGGGCCGAGCACGGCCTCTCCCTATCGCAGCTGGCCCGCGCCACCGGCATCTCCAGCTCGTTCTTATCCCTCATAGAGCAAGCACAATCCGACATCACAATTGGACGACTCGTCCGCCTCGCCGAGTTCTATGACGTCGAGCTAGGCGACCTGGTCAACGGGCCGCCCACTACCCCGAGCGACCACGTACGGATCCTCCGGACCGCGCCAGATCACATGCTCCGTTCGCCGACCGAGGGAGTCGACGTGTACGACCTCACCTGCGGCGCGCGCTGGGCGCTTGTCCCGGCGCTGAGCACCTTTCGACCGGGCGGCAGTATCGAGATCAACGACGAGCACGAGCACGAACGCATGATCTACATCCTCGAGGGCACGTTCGAGCTCGGCTTTCCCGGCGAGGGACCAACCCGCCTACGAAGCGGAGAGGGCGCGGCCTTCCACAGCGCGGGCCGGTATCGCATCACCAACGTCGGGAAGGGACAAGGGCGTGTTCTCGGAGTCCGCGTGCATCCCGAGCCGCAGCAGAACCGCACGGTAGACCCGTCACGACGGCCTCGAGAGCACGGAATCACAGATAGCTGAGCCTGCGGTTGAGGCGCACACCGCGGCCGCCGGGTGGAGCAGTTATCGGCGCGGTGTTATTCCAGCGATGCTCGCGTCCTCTGACACCGTCGCACTCACGGGGAGCATGTCGACGGGGATGGTGTACCAATGGCGTTGAACGCAGACGACCTTCACGTGCTCCACAGGTCCCGGCACGCCGTTCAATCTGAAACGTTCGATGATCTCCGCGGGCAGGTGGCACGTCGGGCAGTCCACGAGCGCGCCCGGGGCCAGTTCCGTGCTATCTGGTTTGCTGTGGTTCATCGTTGCTCCTTGGTGTTGATCTAGGAGCAATACGCGCGCCGCGTGATACTGGTTCGCGCTGGCGCGCCGCGCGCCAGCCGGCAGGCGGTTCATTAGGACGCGTCCGCATGTCAACGCGGGACGCGCCGGTGCTCGCAAATGCCAGGAGCGGCGCCCGGACATCGCTACGTCCCGTCGGCCGGCCGACTGGGTCTGGCCCAGCCGGCCGGCTTCGATGAGCTCACGCTCGGCCCGCCGCGCGTCTAGTGCAGGAGCTCGAGGGTGTTTGAGGCGGTGCCGCTACCGGAGTCGTTGACGAAGTAGACGCCGGTACCCGTTGGTGTGCCAGCGACCCCGAAGAGGTCTCCGGCGCCGTTGGGGACGAGCGTCTTGACGGCGATCTGCTTGCCCGAGACGGCGGTCTCGACGATGTTGCCGTCGCCGGCGTTGACCGTCAGCACGTCGCCGTTGGGGGCGATCGTCAGGCCCAAGGGCGAGTTGAGCTTGCCGCCCTTGGACAGGGTGCGTCCGCGGTCGATTAGCTGGGTGCGGGTGAGTGCATTGGGGATGGCCGTGATCCGGTTCGCGGCTGTGTCGGCGACGTACAGCACGTCGCCTGAGCCCAGCGCCACGCCCGTGGGTCCCACGATCAGCGCGTTGGGATCGGTGTGCTCGGCCAGACCGGTCGCGATCACCCGTTCGGAGGTGAGCCGCGGCGGGTGATCGCCGGCGATCTGGAGCGTAAGCCTCACTACGGTGCCACCGTCGACGGTGGCACCGTTCGCGGCCACCGTCCCGTTGAGGACATTCGTTACGAACAACGTGACATGGGTGCCGGCGTCGACGGCTCCTAGGTCCCAGGGTCCGTTGATCGCGCCGCCTTTGAACGTCTCGACCACGCGTCCCCGGGAGTTGAGAACGGTGAGCGCGCCCGCCCGGGCGGCGCCGGCCTGACCGCCCGGAGCCGGGAGGCTGCCGACGATCACGTATCCGCTGCGCAGCGCCACGAGCGCCGTGGTGAGCCCGACCGCGGGAGTAGCGGTCGGCTGCCGTACGACCGCGAACTGCCTCACCCCACCCGCAGGCGAGATCTCCATGATGCTCGCGCCGGTGCCTTGGGCGTTGCCCGCATCGTTGAAGTTGCTGACCAGCACGTCGCCGCGAACGAGGTCACCGAGGGTACGGGGTACGACCCCGGTGCCGTAGGGGTTTTGGTCGCCGGCGGCCGGGCCGCTCGCCGGTACGGTCGAGGCGATTCTGCTCACCGTGGACAAGCCGCCCAGGAAGGGCCGGGTGGAAGCCCCCGCTGGCGTCACGGCGAACGACACAGCGAGAGCACCGGCGACCGCTAGGCCCAGTCCGGCTCGCCCCGCGCCGCGGACAAGCTGTGCGTGCCCGGTGCGCCCGCAGGTGCGGTGAGCGCGAGGCTGGCATGACGATGTTCTCAGCTCGTTCATCATGAGCGCCTCCCCATGCCGAGCCGCACGACGCTCAGCGCCAGCAGCGAACTCTCAACGAACAACGCGGCCATTCCCAGCGTGCACAGCCAGTTGCCGACATCAGGCCGATCACCCGGCAGTCCGACGCTGCGGCTCCACAGATAGGCGATCAGCGGGCCGACAGCGAGCCCAGCGGCGGTCGCCCAGGCCAGCGGTGAGGACCAGTGCAGCAGCACCAAGGCCACCCCGACGCTGCCCACAATCAGCGCCATGTAGGCCCAGAAGATCCATCGGGTGCTCTGATAGGTGCTGGCGGCATCGAGAACGTGAACCAGACCGATTCCCAGCACCGCGACTGCTCCTAGCATTCGCGCCGTGCTCTCGTTGATCGGCGACGTCGTCCCCGCACGCTCGGGCGCCGGCGCGACAAGCGCCAGCACCCCAGAATTCTTGCGCTCTGTACTCGTTTGCATACATACTCCTACGTCGGGTAGTAGACAGGCTGACCCTTAAGAGTCGACCGCTGGCTCGATCCTTCCCGAGCCTTACCGAGCACTTAGCTTCGATATCGGGTCTCGCCGGCGGCCGAGTAGGCGCGGCGCCGGGCTGGCCGATCGGGTGAAGTCGTCTGCGGCTCGAGGTTGTCGCCGGATCGGGAGGACCGCTCGAGCTGCCCGTGCCCCGAGTTCCGGCTATACGATGTGACTACTCGTGATACCCGCCGTGCCCGAGGGGACGTTCCGCTAGAGCCGTAGGCTCGTGATCACGACTGTTCTTCACCTGCTGGCGGTGATCGGCATCGTGTTTGCGATCAACCTGCTGCCCGCCTTCGGGCCGCCGACCTGGGCGCTGCTCGTGTTCGCCCGCTTTCGCTGGCAAGACATCCCGCCCGCCGCCCTGATCGCTGGTGGCGCGCTGGCCGCGACCGCAGGTCGCCTGCTGCTCGCCATCGGCACGCGCAGGCTTAGCGGACGGCTTTCTCCCGAGCGGCGGGCCAACCTCGAGGCGCTCGGGCAGACGCTCGCAAAGAGCAAGACCGGCGTGGTGGCCAGCCTCGCGGTGTTCGTGTTCTCGCCGCTGCCGTCGGCGCAGATGTTTATGGCGGCCGGTCTGGCCGACATACCGCTGCTGCCACTGGCAGGCGCCTTCCTGATCGGCCGCTCGATCAGCTACACCATCTACGTTACCGCCGCGACGGCCGCGGAGGAGACAGTTCACCGCCTGCTGCGCCAAGGCCTCACATCGCCGTCGGCGATCGCCATCCAGCTGGCCAGCCTCGCTGCCGTTGTCTTGATGATCAAGGTCGACTGGATCAAAGTCATCGATTGGAGTCGTGCGCGGATCGCCCGCGTGCGTGGTCGGCCCGCTCCACCTTCGGTCCGACCACCCGACATCGATCTCCCGAGCGGTGGAGCGGCGCAGGAGCCGACATGAGCAACAATGTTCCGGCGAAGTGGCGGCGCGCTGACAACTGCTGAACGCGCCAGAGATGCGGCGTTGCCCAACTACCGCGGGAGCGCGGTTCGGGCGCGCGGAAGCGGGTAGAGCGCGCCCATGGTGCAGTTCGGCGACGCGCGACGAGGTAGCCATCGAGCGGGAGGATCGAGCTGGAGCTTCAGCCCCGCGGACGGGCTGGGTGGGTCCATCGGCATCGGTATGGCCGCTGGGGTCGCGGCCGCAGCCGGCCTGATGTTCGGCCGCAAGGCAGTGTCGACGGCAAAGGTCGGCAAGGGACATCCCCTCAAGCATCGTGTGCTCGACGTGGCGGCCGGTGCCCTGCAGCCCAAATACCCGCTAAGCGCGATGAGCACCTACCTCAATGGCTTTCACATGTACGCGGACGAGATGGGCCGACAGGTGGAGGCGTCGCATTTCTGCATCCATCTGCGCCATGACCTGCACCAGTGCGTGATCTTCGATCGCAATGCGCCCGACGCCCGCCTGATCGGGATCGAGTACATCATCAGCGCAGAGCGCTTCCGCAGCCTACCGGAAGATGAGAAGCGGCTGTGGCACAGCCACCACTACGAGGTGAAGTCCGGCAGCCTCGTCGCTCCAGGAATCCCCGACCTCGCGGAACATGCCTATTTCCAGGACCTCGTAACGACCTATGGCAAGACGTTCCATACCTGGCAGTACGACCGCCACGATTTTCCCTACGGGATCCCACAGTTGATGATGGGGATGACGCAGGATGGACAGACCATCGAGGCGCTGATCCACGACCGCGATCGCCGGCTTGGCATCTCCACGGCGCATAAGCGCCAGAACCGGGCTGACATCCCGATCCCGAATTTGATCCCGGGCGCCAATTTCTGGGAGACCGGTCGGACGGTGCAGACGCGCCTGGAGGAGATGGACTTCAAGCGCTAGCCACGCGCGCCGTCGGAGTCCACGACCATGCGGGACTCCGCGGCGATCCGCGGCCCTTCGCGCTGACGGCGCCAAGGCAGCGGATGTCAGCGAGATGTCCGCCGCACGTCAGCGGGTCGCGGTTTCCTACACGCGACAGTGAGGCCAGCGCCCACAGGCGCGACGGCCGACTCAATCGAGGTTCCGGCCACTGGGCCAGCGGTTCGGGAGAGCAAGAACACCGAGGTAAAGGAGACTCAGCATGAGCGGCTGGATTGACAACACGCTGGACGAGCTCGAGGTCCACCTGCGCGAGCTGAAGCGAGAGGTATCCCGGCGCGAGTGGGAGGTATCGTGGCTCGAGGGCGACGGCCCCGGACGCGTCCACGATCTGGACGCTCTCCGGCGCCATTCGGTGTCGGCATGCGCCGCCTGACGGGCGCATGTCGCCGACGCGGGCACGGTCGCGAACGATCGCCTCACCGGGGGACGGTCGAGGCCCGTCACGCCCGTGCCCGGTCGACCGCCTCTAGCCCGAGGCCTTCCGGGGAGTGCAGGCCGAGCATCTGCGGCCCGGCGTCGGGAGAGTCCTGCGTGGTGATCGATCCGAGGATCATCGTCGCGAATGCCAAGGGCACCGAGACGATCGCGGGCTGAGTCAGGATCGAGTCGAGCGGTCCATTCAGGGTCTGGGTTCCGGCGATCACCCCCGCCGTGATCGCTCCGATCGCTATTACGCCCCCGGCGGCGATGCCCATCCCGGCACCGCGGGGCGTCAGCCTGGGCCACCAGATCCCGAGCACGAACAGCGGGCAGAAGGTGCTCGCAGCGAGCGCGAAGGCCCAACCGACCAGAATGCTGATGTCGACGCTGCGCACGGCCAGCGCCACTGCAGACGGAATCGCCATCCCGAGCGCGGCCACGAGCCGAAAGCGGCGACGGCGCACAGCCAATCGCACGGTGCGCCCGCCGCGCCCCCACACGTCGTATGAGATCGTGCCGGCGATCGAGATCAGCAGGCCGGATGAGGTGGACATGAAGGCGGCAAACGCCCCTGCGGCGGTCATCGCGCCGAGAATCTGCCCGCCTATGCCCTGCCAGGCAAGGGTAGGAAGCTGGAGAACCACCGTGTCGGTCTCCCCGGTCAGGTACAGGCTGGGCGCAAGCGCGCGGCCGAGCGCGCCATAGATCGGTGGAAACAGGTAGAACAGCGCCAGCAGAGCCAGGACCCAGACGGTCGTCCGTCGCGCGGTCGGCCCATCCGGGTTGGTGTAGAAGCGGATCAGGATGTGGGGCAGGCCCATCGTTCCGAGGAAGGTCGCCAGGAGCAACGAGTAAATGAAGAGAGGTGCTCCCTCTCCCTGCGACCTGACCGGCCGCGCCCATTGGCGCCCGGTCTGCCAGGGGGTGCCAGGGCTGACAGGCACCACCGCGTTCGGCGGCAGCATGATCCGCCCCGGGGCAAGGACCAAGCTCTGTCCGGCGCGTGCGTTCTGCACCCGGCCGTTAGCCTCGAACGTGGTGGCCACCGGGAACGTAACGGTCTGCCGATGGTCCAGATTGACCACGAGCCCGTGCGCGGGTGCTCGCGGCACACGGTCGCCGAACAGGGTCGCGCGATGGGGTAGACCGCCAAGGTAGATGAGCAGCGCGATTGCCGGAATGGCGATGGCCACCGTCTTTACCCAGAACTGGAACGCCTGCACGTAGGTGACTCCGCGCATTCCCCCGAGGGCCACATAGAGCGTAACCACCACGGCCACCACGGCGATTCCGGTGCCGTACGGTGCACCCGCCACCTCGGTGAAGGCGATTCCCGCGCCCTTGAGCTGCGGAATGAGATAGAAGGTATCGATCGCCAGCACGGCGGCGACGGCCAGGTTGCGCAACTCTCGGCTGGCGAAGCGGCCCTCGGCGAAGTCGGGCAACGTGTAGGAGCCGAACCGTCGCAAGGGCGCCGCCACGAACAGCAATAGCGCGAGGTACCCGGCGGCAAAGCCCACCGCCTGCCACAACGCGGGGACGCCGATCTGCATCATCAGCCCGGCAATGCCGAGAAAGCTCGCCGCAGACAGATACTCGCCGGATATCGCGGCGGCGTTCCACCAGGGCGACATCGCACGTGAAGCGACGTAGAGATCGGACGTCGTGCGCGCGTAGCGAACCCCCCACGTCCCGATACCAATGGTCGCGATCGTAATCGCGCCAACGGCAAAGATGGGAATGATCATTCGTCGCGAATGAGGTCGCGGAACGCCGCATCGAGGGCGTCGGCGCGGCGGCGATAGATCGCGCCTATGGCCACGAAGATCGCCGAGAGCGGTGCGACAACGAGCAGGGCGGCGACCGGAATGCCGAGCAGGTAGACGTGCCCGAGCCCCGGCACGAGGAGGAACAGCAGCGGCAGAGACCCCACCACTCCCCCGAAAGCGATCAGTCCGAGCAACGCCAGCTCCAGCTGCGCGCGGCGCAGCTGCGTCAGGTAGAGCTCCCCGTGAGCTGTCTCGTCGGCGAGCTCGTCGCGCGGCGTGCGACGGGCCGCTGACGCGCCGGGGCTCACGAGCGAAGGCGACGGCGCAGTGCGGCCACGTGGCGCCGGGCCACGGGAACCGAACCGCCGTTTTCGAAGACGAGCAGCGCGGTTCCGTTCGCGAGCGGCCGAACCTCGACGACGCGCCGGAGGTTGACCAGATACTGCCGGTGCACTCGCATGAAACTATGCGCCCCGAAGCGGCGTTCGACGTCCGAGAGCGTTCCCCGCGTCAGGTAGCGGCCGCTGTCGGCGAACACCCGGAGGTAGTCGCCGTAGGCCATCGCGTAGAGCACCGAGCTGCGGCTCAACAGCCGGAGGCTGCGGTCGCGGACGTTGTTCACAGCGATCACGTCGTCGGATGGCCCGGGTTCCACA
>JAFAZZ010000243.1 GCA_019239375.1 Solirubrobacterales bacterium
CCCGATCAGGGCCGACCGCGTGGTCGCCATTCCACAGCTCACAGCGCGGCGGATCACGGGCGTGCCGGCAACCTGGTGGGGATTCGTCCCGACCGACGCATCGGGTCGGATGGAAGGCCTGGTTGACGTTTACGCGGCCGGAGACATGACTGCGTACCCGATCAAACAAGGCGGCCTGGCCGCACAACAAGCCGACCGCGTCGCCCACTCAATCGTCCGCGGCCTTGGCATTTCCACCGTCATGCCCCCCGCCCGCCGCATCCTCCTCGTGCGGCTCCTCGGCGGCACACGGACACTATGTCTGCGGACCGAGCTGGACGAATCCGGTCGGGCCACGGCCGCAACCATCGAGCACGTGGAGGCGGGGAACATCGCCCGCTCGGCCAAGCTGTTCGGCCAGTATTTGACGCCCTACCTAGAGCGCATCCCGCCAAGTATGACTCGCCCGCTTTCCCCGGCGTGAGGCGTTCGTCGCCCGGCCGTGCGGGAGCTACGTCGCGGCGTCGTGCTCGCGTAGGGAGACTTCGGGGAGGGGGAAACGAGGACGGCGAACCTTCTCGGTTGGCGCCAATACCGTCGCGCTCCCGTCGATCACCGTCTCGCCTCGCTGGTTGACGCATCGACAATCGAGCACCACTTGGTGACGCTCAGGTTCCTTGGATGCCACGGTCACCGAGACGGTGATTGTGTCCCCGATGGTGACCGGGTGGCGAAACCGGAGCGTCTGCGCGAGGTAGATGCTGCCGGGGCCGGGTAGCCGGGTTCCGAGTAGTGTCGAGATCAATGAAGCGCCCCACATGCCATGGGCGACGATTGCGTGGAAGACGTCGCTGCGGGCGTACTCCGCGTCAACGTGGGCGGGGTTCACGTCGCCCGACACGACCGCGAACAACTCGATGTCCTCCCAGCTGAGCGTGCGCTCGAGAACGGCACTCTCGCCGAGACCAAGCTCGTCGAAGGTGCGGTTCTCGATCAGCGCCCCCATTGGCAGGAAAAGTAGCCAGCGCCGTTGCGGCGCGCAATCCGGGCGGACCCGTCGGCGCACTGTGGATTTGCCGCACCGCCGATCGCCCGCATTCCCGATGGCGCTGAGCGGCTCGGCCTTCTGGCGTGTCCTCGGCGATAACGGATACTCAAATGGCGACATCAATTGATCATCGTCCACATGCGGTTCGTGGATTCGACGAGTCGATCGAGCGGGCGATCGGCGCCGACATGCGGCTCCTGTACGGCATGCTGGGTGCGATCCTCGTGCTCTGCGGTGTCATCGTCTTGTTGGCGCTCAGCCCAACTACTTGGCCCTTGCCCGAGAAGAGTCGACGATTCGGCGCTCAACCGGCTCGGGAGTGATCCCGGCCACGCTCAACAGGTCGCAGGAGACCGCTGCGTCGCGCGAGCGCTTCGGCCGCGCCCGTGACGGGGCGAGACCGTAGTCGCTTGCAACGCCACGGCACAACAGGTGCAGCTAATCCGCGTGATTACGCGGATTGCGCGGCCCGCGGGGTGATTTACGGTGGCAATAGACGCCTCGCGGAACCTTGAAGGAGGTGACAATCATGAAGGTCGCGCTTTGGGGTCTGACCTGCGCGCTCGCCGTGCCGGTGTTTCTAGTGGTGGCCATCGCCCTCGGGCCGGTGATCCTCGGCATCCTCTGCGCGGTTGGATTCGGCCTGATCGTGTTCACGATCGGCAACGCGTTGATCGGTCTGCTCTTGGCCGGGCGCGGCGCCGAGCGGGCCGGGTCGCGCTTGGTCAGACGCGCGTCGGGCTCGTCTAGGGTCATGCGGTAGATCACGCTCGACGAGCCTCGCCGCCAGGGCGACGAGATCCCGACGGGACGAGTCAACGAGACTCGAGGCTATCGAATCCGAGGATGCCGCGACGTACGAGCAGCAGCTTCGGCCCGACCGGACGCACTCGATGTACCAGTTTCTGCCCTCGCTCACGTGCTGGCGCGCGTGGCTCAGGCCGTGACCCTCAGCGTCGGCGGGCGCGTAATCTACTGGAGCGGCGACACCTCCACGGTCATCGACGAACTGCCCCAAGCGGCGCCCGGCGTTGCCGCGGGTCTACGAGAAAATCCACGGAGTAGTCACCGGGAACGTCGTTGAGAGCCAACCGCTCACGAGATGCCACCGATGAGGACGCGCCCAATCAGGGCACGGTTATGAGCGTCGACGCGTTAGGGGCCCGGCAGGCATAGTCCCCTTGCAACCGAGGCAATCATAGGTCGCGTGGGTGGCCTGCCACTTGAAGGCACATCCTTCCCGTGCTCTAGTCGAGCCGGTCGGTCTCGGTCGCTTTTCCGCCGATGCCGTCGCTCGGTGCGGCTTTAGCGACGTGGGTATGGCAGCAGTGCTCATACGACGAGGCTATGAGGCGGCGCGTCCATTGACATCCGGACTAGCTGCTCATCCGGGTCCGTAGAAGCATCCCACGTGCACGGCGGCGGCCCGAGCAGGCCTGAGCTGAAGAGCCACACCGGCATCATGCAAAGCTCGAGGCGTGGACCTGGGCGAAGCGGCGAGCCTCGCTCAGCCATCGGTTCATGT
>JAFAZZ010000253.1 GCA_019239375.1 Solirubrobacterales bacterium
GCCGAGGAGCCACCCCATACAACCGGGCGTGATAGCCGAGGTTCTCGCGCCCGCTCAAGTCGCGGTACAGCAGCGGATCGTGCCCGAGCAGCCCCAGATGCGCTCGCACGGCGAACGCCCGCCTCGGCAGCGCGTCGCCAAACACCCGGACCTCGCCCGCGTGTGGTCGCAGCAGCGTGGCCAGGATCCGCAGCAGCGTGGACTTGCCGGCGCCGTTTCGCCCCAGCACCGCGAGCGTCGCGCCGGCGGGAAGCGCGACCGATACGTCCCGCAGCACGGCCCGCTCGCCGAAGCGACGGCCCAGTCTGCTCAGCTCAATGGCCGGGAGTTGGTCCACCTTCGTGCTGCAGCGTCGCCACGACGTGCCCCAGTGTCGGCGCGATCACTCCGAACAGCTCGCCGATCGCCTTTGGGTTGCCGGGAAAGTTGACGATCAGCGTCCGCCCGGCGATCCCCGACACGCCGCGCGACAGGATTCCCATCGGGGTATGTTTCAGCGCCTCGGCTCGCATCGCCTCGGCAAACCCCGGCGCGTCTCGCTCGATCACGGCACGTGTCGCCTCCGGAGTGACATCGTCGTGTGTGAAACCTGTGCCGCCGGTGGTGAAGATCAGCGCCACGGCGTTGCGAGTGTGCCGGCGGAGGACCTTCTCGATCGCTTCGCGGTCATCGGGCACCACTTCGCGGGCAACGACCTCCGCTCCCGCCGCCTCGGCCAGGTGGGCCAGCGCCTCGCCCGAGCGGTCCCTGGCTCGGCCGGCGGCGACCGACGTCGAGATGGTGATGATCGCGGTCTTCATGGCCGGGCCAAGAGTAGGCGACCCGGCCACCAACCCACCCGCGGCACCTCCTCTGGTCCGCGGCGCGGCCGAATCGACCGGCCCAGTCAGCACCAGCGAGACACCGCGCCCCGAGCGGAGCGAGCTCGGAGCCAGGAACAAAGCACGCAAGCGAGTGCTGGACGAGGTCGACGACGCCAGGCGGCCGCGACTCGGGTCAAGCGAAGCGCGCTCGACCGTGTAGAGCGCCCCGTCATCCAGGTCGGATCCTTCCAGGTTCACCCCCGGCCGGCGAGGCAGTCGCATGACGAATAGGGCGCAGGCGCTTGATGGCCTCGAGTTCCTCGATGTCGAGCAGATCCTTTGGGCGTCCTGCCGCCTGCTTCATCGTGATCAGATCGTCAACCGAGGCGACCGATACGTTGAAGCCGCCGAGGTCGTAGCGGTCCGCGTGCCGCCGGAGGTCCTGGTAGGGCGGAGCGCCGGGGGGTCGCGTGAGCACGTCGAGCTCCCCCAATGACGTCACCAGGGTCAGCAGCTCAATCTGTCGCAGGGTCCGCGGACCGGGAACGAACGGGACATCGTCCGCGACTCCCTTGAGCCTGGCATCGAGGGCCAGGAGAACGTCGCCGAGACCGGCCAGGTTGGCATCGTCAGTGGCGAAGCAAATGTCGAGGTCGAACGTGTTGCGCGCCGAGCCCTGAAGCACCGCGGCGATGCCCCCGATCACCACGAAATCGACACCGCGCTCCACCAGCCGCCGGAGGATCTGACCGGCGTCGAGCGGCGGCCGCTCAGTCACCGATGCGCCGCGCGTGCCGCGTCAGCCTGTCCAGGTTGCGGCTCGACGCGGTGAAGGTGGCCAGGCGCTGCGCCGGAGTCATAGCGATGCGCTCGCGGAGCTGTCCCTCGTCGAACGACGCGCGGCGTGGTTCGGCCACGAGGATCAGCCGGTGTCCGGTCGCGGCGATCACGCTGTCCAGCGTCGCGATCGTCGGGTTGGCGCTACCCCGTTCAAGTCGCGCGATCGACGACTGCCTCAGCCCCGCGCGCGCGGCGAGTTCGGCTTGGGTCATTCCCGCGTCGGTGCGGGCCTTTCGAATCAGCCCGGTAGCTGATGACATAAAAGCAATATAGCATTTAGCTGATATCTCTCCGTCCCCCGCGCCACCCCCCAATTGGTGGGACTATGGGCGCTCGCGAACTTGCCCTCTGAGGGCGACGTTATCCTGCCGCCGGTGCGCCTGCTGGTCGCTCAAGCGCAGGCTCCGCTCGAAGGCGAGCTGACCATTCCCCCGTCCAAGTACCACGCCCACCGGGCGCTGATGCTGGCTGCGCTGGCCGACGGCCCGAGCACGATCGTGCAGCGCACAGAGGCCCGGCACGTCACGTTCACGGTGCAGGCACTCCGCGCCCTCGGCACCAGGATCGACCCGGTCGGAGACGGCTGGCGGGTGACCGGCGGGGGTTTCTCTCCGCGTGCCGAGGAGATCTCGGCGGGCAGCTCAGGGACCACGCTGTACTTCCTGCTCGGCCTGGCCGCGCTGGGCGACCGCCCGGTCAGGTTCGTGGGGCAGCGCTACTTCCGCCGGCGCCCGATCGGCCCGCTCCTGCGCGCGCTCAAGCGCATGGGCGTCCGGCTCGAGTATGAAGGCCAGCACCTCCCGGTCACGGTGTATCCCGGCCGTCCTCGCGGCGGCCGGATCCGGATCGACGGCACCCTCTCACAGTGGATTTCGGGGCTGCTGATGCTCGCTCCGTTCGCGCAGGAGCCGACGACGATCGAGGTCCGGGGCGAGCTCAACGAGCGGCCCTATCTCGAGTTGACGCTCGAGATGATGCGCGAGTTCGGTCTCGAGGTGAGCGTGCGCGAGGACTGGCGCGAGTTCGAGGTCCCGCCAGGCCAGCGCTCCCGCCCCGCGGACGTAACCCTGCCGCCGGACATCGGCTCCGCGGTGTTCGGCCTAGCCGCGGCCACCCTGCATCCTTCGAAGGTCACCTTCCGCAGCCCGACGGTCATCGCCGGCCATCCCGAAGCATCCGTTCTCGACAGTTTGATGGCCGCCGGCGTCCCGATGAAGATCGCGGCCGATCACCGCTCGATCTCGATGGACCACGACGGCACCCCGCCCGAGGGTGGCCCGCTCGACTGCCGGGACATCCCCGACATGGTTCCGATTCTCTCGGTGCTGGCCACACGCGCGCGCGGGCGCAGCGCTCTCGGCCACGTCGCGCACGTCCGCCTCAAGGAGTCCGACCGCGTCGCCTCGATGCTCCAGCTGCGCAAGATGGGCGCCAAGATCGAGTTTGACGGCAACGACATGACGTTTGAGGGAGTCGACCAACTGCACGGCGCGAACCTCTCGTCGTTCAATGATCACCGCGTGCTGATGTCCCTCACCGTGGCCGGATCGATCGCCACCGGCGTGACCGAGCTGTCCTATCCCCACGCCTACCGGATCTCCTATCCCGAGTTCCTCGACCACATGAACACCCTCGGCGTGCCGGCGGCGATAGCGAGCGCCCCGGCCCAGGTGCCGGCGGCGGGGCGGTCGCGATGATCCTCGACGACCTCGACCGGCACGCCCGCGAGCGGCCGGGCGAGCGAGCAGTGGTCGAGATCAGCGCCCACGGCACCGTACGCGAGCTGAATTGGGATGCTTTGAAAAAGGACGCCGACGGGGTCGCGGCAGCGTTGGGCTTGCTCGGCGTTGTGGTGGGCGAGCCGGTGGCCTTCCAGCTCCCCAACCGCCTGGAGTTCGTGGCGATCGCGCTCGGTGTGCTGCGCGCCGGCGGCGTCTGCGAGCCGTTGATGCCGATCTTCCGCGAGCGCGAGCTGGAGTTCATGCTCGCCGAGAGCCGCGCTCGCGTCCTGTTCGTGCCCGACCGCTTCCGCGGCCGCGATTACGCCGCGATGGCCAACGGCCTGCGAAGCGTCCTGCCCGATCTCAGGCACGTCGTTGTGCTCCCCGGGGCCTACCAGCGGCTCCTGGCCGAGGCGCCGCGCGTGAGCGGGCCCGCCCCTGACCCTCACGGGGTCGCCCAGCTGCTCTTCACCTCCGGTACCTCGGGCGAGCCCAAGGGCGCGCTTCAGCGCCATGACGTGCTCGACCGGGCCGCCGATCATCACATTGAGCATTTCGGCCTCGGTCCGGACGACGTCATCTACGTTCCCTCCCCGCTCGCCCACCAGACGGGCTTCCTGTACGGGATGTGGATCGCGCTGCGCCTCGGCGTGCCGCAGGTCCTCCAGGAGGTGTGGGACGCCGAGACCGGCCTCGGCGCGATGCGCCGCTTTGGCGTCACCTTCGTGCAGGCGGCCACGCCGTTCCTGGCCGACCTCACCCGGGTCGCCCAGGACAGCGGCGGGAAACCCGAGCGCCTGCGTACCTTCGTGGCCACCGGCGCCGCAATCCCGCGCGAGTTGGCCCGGCGCTCGCGCGAGGTCCTGGGCGCCGAGGTGGGTGGCGCCTGGGGCACGACCGAGAGCTGCCTGGGCTGCGCGTTCGCCCCCGGCGATCCGCCGGAGCGCGCCTGGGCGACCGACGGCCGCGCGCTCGCGGGTGTCGAGATCCGCGTTGTCGACGAACTGGGCGAGCCGCTGCCCGCCGGCGAGGAGGGGAATTTCGAGGTCCACACCGATTGTCTGTTCGACGGATACCTGGGCCGTCCCGATCTGACCGCCGAGGCGATCACCGCCGACGGCTGGTACCGGACCGGCGACCTGGCCCGAATCGAGGAGAGCGGCTACGTCCGGATCACGGGCCGGGTCAAGGACGTGATCAACCGGGGCGGCGAGAAGGTGCCGGTGGCCGAGATCGAGCAGCTTCTTCATGCCCACCCGGCCGTGGCCGACGTGGCCGTCGTGGCCATGCCCGACGAGCGCCTGGGCGAGCGCGCCTGCGCCTTCGTTGTCCTCGCCGACCGCTACGACCCGGCCCCCCACGCTGACCTTGCTCACCATGCCGGCCCAGCCAACGACGCCGGCCCCGCCCATCACGCCAACCCCGCCCACCACGCCGAATCCGAATTTGGGTTCGAAACGATGCTCGAGTATCTCGACTCCTGCCGCGTCGCCAAGACCTACTGGCCCGAGCGCCTCGAGCTGGTGGACTCGCTTCCGCGCACCCCGTCCGGGAAGATCCAGAAGTTCGTCCTGCGCGCTCAGATCCGCGAACTCGTAACCACGTGAGCACCGCGGCAACGGCACCCGCCTCTGGCTTCGACGCGCTACGCGCCGAGGTGCGAGCGTATGTCGAGAGCGAAGGCGAGCGCTGGGCCGAGCTGATCGAGCGCGAGCACCGCGCACCGCCGGAGCTATGGGACGAGCTCCGCGATCGCGGCTATCTGCGCCTGGCCGCGCCGGTGCAGTACGGCGGCGCCGGCGTTCCCTTCACGCGCTACCTCGAGCTGCTCGAGCTGTTCTCGATGTCGCATGCCTCGCTGCGCATGATCGTGCACGTATGCAACGGGATCTGGCGCCCGATGGACTCGCACGCCAAC
>JAFAZZ010000462.1 GCA_019239375.1 Solirubrobacterales bacterium
CTTCCAGGCCGGCGTCCCGATCATCGAAGGCGCCTTGTCGTGGGTGGTGTGCTCGCTGCGCGATCTGATCGCCGGCGGCGATCACACAATCGCGATCGGCCAGGTGGTGGCCATGGACCTCGG
This sequence comes from Solirubrobacterales bacterium, assembly GCA_019239375.1. Taxonomy (GTDB): domain Bacteria; phylum Actinomycetota; class Thermoleophilia; order Solirubrobacterales; family Solirubrobacteraceae; genus Palsa-465. Next base: position 124 of record JAFAZZ010000462.1, read on the forward strand.
CGAGGGCCACCCGCTGGTGTGGTACGGCGGCCAGTACCACGACGTCCGCCTCAGGGTCGTGCGGTAGGGAGCGCCGCGGCGCTGGCGCGGTGCGTGCCGGCGCTGAGTGCGTGCCGGCGCTGAGTGCGTGCCGGCGCCAGTGCGTGCTCGCGCTCGTGCGTGCCGGCGCTCAGTGCGTCATCGCCGCGCGCCCGAGCAGCAGCAGGTTCACGAGCGCCCCGATGACCATGATCCCGATCTCGCGTTGCATCACGGCGAGCACCACCGCGCGCTGCTCAGGCTCGGGCAGCTTGCCCACCGCCTGGGCGGATTCGAAGCCGCGCTGGTCGAGCACCATCTGCGCGGCCGAGATCCTGAGCTGCTCCGCGAAGAAGGAGACGAGCAGCGGTAGGACGCCGTAGAGCACGTGCAGGCCGGGCGGCTTGTGGCCGGTCAGCAGGAGTACTCCGCCGAGCGCGGCCTGGATGACGACGGCTATCTGGGACGCTCGCAGAAGCCGCCAGAACCACGCGCTCTGAGAAGCGCGCCACCAGCACCACGCGCCGTAGGCGCCGGCCAGCCCGGTCAGGACGATCGTGATGACGCCGACGAAGAGATGAACCTGTTTCATCCGTGGGTATAGGGGGTTCGGTGCGGCCGCGAGTGCCCCGGCAGATAGCCGCAATCATCACTAAGTAACACAGTGTTACAAGGTAGCCCTAAGCGGTGATATAACGGTCTTCCGTGCTTCGTGACTATCTCCCCGCGATCGTATTCCTCATCCTGGGAACTGCGGTCGGGTCGCTGTTCGCGACGCTCAACCTGATCGTCGGGCGCCGGGCGCCGAACCGTTCCAAGGTAGAGCCCTATGAGTGCGGTCTCCCCTCCGAGGTGCAGCGTGGCTTCCGGTTCGGCATCAGCTTCTACCTCGTGGCGATGCTGTTCATCCTGTTCGACATCGAGGTCATCTTCCTTTTCCCGATCGCCGTGCAGCTGCGGGCGTTCGGCACCTTCGCGATGAGCGAGACGGTGGTGTTCGTGGTGCTGCTGATGATCGCCTTCGTGTACGTGTGGCGCCGGGGAGCGCTCGAATGGAAGTGAAGCGCGAGCCGCTGGGCGACATGAGCGCCCTGCGCGTCCGCCAGCACCAGGCGCGCGATCTGCTCCGCGGCGATATGGACGACGAGGAGCTCGAACGGTACGTCGAGGAGCGCGTGCTCACGACGACCGTCGACAAGGCGGTGGGCTGGGCCCAGGGCAACTCGATCTACCCGCTCACGTTTGGCCTGGCCTGCTGCGCGATCGAGATGATGTCGATCGTCGGTGCCCGTCTGGACATCGCCCGGTTTGGCTTCGAGGCGTTCCGCGCCTCGCCCCGCCAGGCCGACCTGATCATCCTGTCCGGCCGGGTCTCGATCAAGATGGCCCCGGTGATCCGGCGCATCTGGGACCAGATGCTCGAGCCCAAGTGGGCGATCTCGATGGGTGCGTGCTGCTCGTCCACCGGAGTGTTCAACAACTACGCGCTGGTTCCGGCGGACAAGTTCATGCCGGTCGAGATCCACGTGCCCGGCTGCCCGCCCCGTCCGGAGTCGCTCATGCACGGGATCCTCAGGTTGCGCGACAAGATCCAGGGCCACGGGCTCGAGGGCTGGCGCGAGCGCTACGCGGCCCAGGGCACCGAGGAGCTGCTCCCGGAGCAGGCGGACCTGGCCACGGCGAACGTCAACGTGTTCAAAAGCGGAGACACCGCCGGTGCCTGATGCCACAGAGCTCGAGCTGACCGCCCAGGAGCTCCGCGACGCTAACCGCGACTCGATCCTCGACACCGAGTTCCACCGCGGCCGGGCCACGCTGGTCGCCGACCCGCCCCAGATCCGGCCCATACTCGAGCACCTGAAGACCAAGGGCTATACGTTCCTGGCCAGCGTCCACGGCGTCGACTACTACCCCCACGAGCCGCGTCTCGGGGTCCTGTACGAGCTGCTCGATCGCCGCCGCGTTGAGCGGATCTCCGTCAAAGCACGACTCCACACCGAGGACCCGCGCATCGATTCGGTGGTCGAACTGTTTCCCAGCGCCGAGTTCCAGGAGCGCGAGACCTACGACATGTTCGGGGTCGTGTTCGAAGGCCACCCCGATCTGCGCCGGATCCTCATGCCTGAGGACTACGAGGGCTTCCCCCAGCGCCGGGACTTCCCGGTGGGCGGCGAACCGATCCTCTTCACCTACAACGAAGAACAGAGCTACGGGAAGTACGTATGACCGTAACCGGACGAGGAACCGGGACCGAGAGGTCCACCACGCTCACCGACGACTACCGCAAGCGCGAGGAGTCGATCACGATCTCGAGCCAGCCCGCCGGCGTCGACGAGACGCACGAGCTGCTGACGCTCAACATCGGCCCGCACCACCCGGCCACCCATGGGGTGCTTCGGCTTATCGCCACGCTCGAGGGCGAGGTCGTGCGGGACATCAAGCCGATCATCGGCTACGTCCACACGGGGATCGAGAAGACGGCCGAAGACAAGGCGTACTGGAAGGCCATCCCGGTCGTCGAGCGGATGGATTACCTGGCCTACTACTTCAACGCGATGGCCTTCTGTGGCGCCGTGGAGACCCTGCTCGGGCTGGAGGTCCCACCGCGCGCTCAGTACCTGAGGGTCATCCACCTCGAGCTCAACCGGATCATGTCGCACCTGGTGTGGCTCGGCACCAGCGCGCTCGACCTGGGCGCGATCTCGATGTTCTGGTACTGCTTCCGCGAGCGCGAGACCGTGCTCGATCTGTTCGAGATGTCCTCCGGCCAGCGCATGCACACGCGCTACATCCAGGTGGGCGGCGTGTTCGAGGACATCCCGCGCGGCTTTGAGGAGAAGCTCCGCCAGTTCCTGCGGCTGATGCCGACGCGCGCCGACCAGTACGCCGACCTGCTCGAGAAGAACCAGATCGTGATCGAGCGCCTGCGCGGCACGGGCATCGTCGACAGGGAGACGCTGCTCAGCCTCGGGGTTACCGGACCGCTGCTGCGCGCCGCCGGCGATCCCTGGGACCTGCGCAAGGCGCACCCGTACTCGAGCTATGACCACTTCAACTTCAAGGTCCCGGTGGGTACGGTCGGCGACAACTACGACCGTTTCCGGGTTCGCCACGCTGAGTTCTACGAGTCGGTGAAGATCATCGAGCAGGCGCTCGACGGCCTGCCCGAAGGCCCGTACATCACCACCGACCGCAAGGTGGCGCTGCCCCCCCGCCACGAGCTGGCCACCAGCATGGAGGCGTTGATCCACCACTTCAAGCTGGTCACCGAGGGCTTCCGCGTCCCGCCGGGCGAGGCCTATTACCCGATCGAAGGACCTCGGGGCGAATACGGCTGCTTCGTGCGCGCGGACGGGTCGGCCAAGCCGGCACGCGTGCACATGCGCGATCCGAGCTTCGTCAACCTGCAGGCGCTGGCGCCCATGGTCCGTGACGGCTACATCGCGGATCTGATCGCGACGCTAGCCATGCTCGATCCGATCCTGGGAGGGATCGACCGATGAGCGGCCGGATGAGTCAGGCGGGCTCCGATCGGGCGAGCCACGGATGGTGAGCGGAGCCCGCATGACCGGCGATCCGCGCCTCGACCCTGAGAGCCGCCAGGGTCGCGACGGGCCGCCTAACCGGCGCCGCACGACCGGACCGGTGCCTCGCTTCGGCCACGGCTCACGCGTGCCGGGATGGGACGAGGCGGTCGACCTGACCAAGGACCCGGCCACCATTCCCGACCCCGCCACCACGCCCGTCCCGCCCCGGCTCAGAGAACGCATCGCTCAGGCGATGGCCAAGTACCCGGACCGGCGCTCGGCCGCAATCCCGGCCCTCCACGCCGCCCAGGAGGAGCACGGTTGGTGCTCGCCCGAGGCGATCGCGCAGGTGTCCGCGGTGATGCAGCTGACTCCGGCCTACCTGACCTCGGTGGCGACGTTCTACGACATGTTCAAGACGCTCCCGATGGGGCGCCACGACGTGTACGTGTGCACGAACATCTCCTGTTCGCTGCGCGGCGCGGACGAGTTCTTCGAGGCGATGCGCGAGGCGGCCGAGGACGATCGCGACATCAACGTCCGCTCCTTCGAATGCCTGGGTGCCTGCGACATCGCCCCGATGGCGTCGGTCGACGGCGAATACGTCGGGCCGCTCGAGCTCGACGATGCAGCGCGGATCGTCGAGGACCTGCGCGCCGGGCGAGCGGTGCTCGACCACAAGCAGCTGCGCTACCGCCGGTGCGCCGATCCCGACGTGGCCGAGGAGGCCGGGGAGTTCAGCCCGCCCGACCCTGGGCAGACCGAGATGGCCGACACGGCGGGCCTGGGACCAGAGGGCGAGAACCTCGACCGCCCGGGTGGGAGCGCCGCGATCGAGGTGCGGGCCGAGCAAGCCGAGGAGGCGGACGAATCAGGTGACTCGGGGGACGGCCAGTGAAGATCCTGTTCGACCGCATCGACGAACCCGGCCTGAACACACTCGAGGTGTATGAGCGGCGCGGCGGCTATCAGGCCCTGCGCAAGGCGCTCGGGATGTCTCCCGAGGAGGTGCTGAGCGAACTGATGGATTCAGGCATCCGCGGGCGCGGCGGCGCCGGGTTCCAGATGGGCCGGAAGATCTCGTTCCTGCCCCACGGCGACATGGACAAGTACCTGGTGTGCAACGCGGACGAGTCGGAGCCCGGCACTTTCAAGGACCGTGAGCTCATGCAGAAGAGCCCGCACATGCTGATCGAGGGAATCCTCATCGCCTCGTACGCGGGCGAGATCACCCGGACCTACATCTACATCCGCGGGGAGTACGACCATCAGGCCAACATCCTGGAGGCAGCGATCGCCGAGGCGCGGGATGCCGGCTACATCGGCGAGAAGATCCTCGGCTCGGATCACTCGGTGTCGCTCGTGCTGCACCGCGGCGCCGGCGCCTACATCTGCGGAGAGGAGACCGGCCTGCTCGACTCGCTCGAGGGCAAGCGCGGAAACCCGCGCCTGAAGCCGCCGTTCCCGGCCATCGAGGGCCTCTACCACGGGCCGACGCTGATCAACAACGTGGAGACGCTGGCCACGGTGCCCCACATCATTCGGATGGGCGGCAAGGCATACGCGTCGCTCGGGACCGAGACGTCAACGGGAACCAAGCTGGTGTCGGTTTCCGGCGACGTGCAGCGGCCGGGCAACTACGAGATCGAGCTCGGGATCCCCTCGCGCGAGATCATCTACGGCCTGGCCGGCGGCCCCTTCCCCGGGCACGAGATCAAGTTCTGGTTCCCCGGCGGCTCGAGCGCGCCGGTGCTGACCAAGGACGACCTCGATCTGCCCTACGACTTCGATTCGATGGCCAAGGCGGGCTCGATGCTCGGCTCGGGGGCGATCATCGTGGTCGACGACTCGCACACGGTGCTCGAGGTGGCCATGAAGGTGGCCAAGTTCTATGCCCACGAGTCGTGCGGCAAGTGCGTGCCCTGCCGCGAGGGCACCAACTGGACGGTCAAGATGCTCGAGCGGATCCAGGCGGGCGAGGCCACGCCGATGGATCTAGACATCATGGCCTCGGTGCAGGAGCAGATCATCGGCAACTGCTTGTGCGTGCTGGGCGACGCGATGGCCATGCCGATCGGGTCGATGGTCGAGAAGTTCCGGGACGAGCTCGAGGCCGAGATCGAGGCTGCGCGCGAGCGCGTCGAGGGGGCGGAGTTGCACGAGGTGATCCCGATCGGGGTCGCCGACGAACACGCGGGTCCCTTTCCGGTGCACTAGGCGCCTTGATGCCGCGCCCCGAACGGAAAATCATCCAGCTGACGATCGACGGCCGGGAATGCCGCGCGACCGAGGGCACGATGCTCGTCGACGCCGCCAAGGCCAACGATGTCGAGATCCCGTACTTCTGCTACGAGCACAAGCTCGGTAACCCGGTGGGGGCGTGCCGGATGTGCCTGGTCGAGGTCGAAGGCATCCCCAAGCTGCAGACCTCGTGCTCGACGCCGGTCAAGGACGGGATGGTCGTCCACACCCAGACCGAGCGGGTCCACCATGCGCAGAACGCCATCGTCGAGTTCCTGCTCGTCAACCACCCGCTCGACTGCCCGGTGTGCGACAAGGGCGGCGAGTGCCCGCTCCAGGACATCACGTTCGGCTGGGGGCTCGGACGCTCCCGGTTCATCGAGCCCAAGCGCCACTTCGAGAAGCCGCTGGCCCTCTCACCGCTGATCGCGATCGATCGCGAGCGCTGCATCCTCTGCTATCGATGCGTGCGGTTCTCACAGGAGGTCGCCGAGGACCACCAGCTGATCTTCACCGAGCGCGCCTCCCATACATTCGTGGGCACGCACGACGGGCATCCGTACGTCGCTCCGTTCAGCGGCAACATCATCGAGCTGTGCCCGGTGGGCGCGCTGACCTCGCAGCCCTACCGGTTCCGGGCGCGACCGTGGGATATCGAGGGCGCCGGCGGCATCTGCACGCTGTGTCCCTCGCAGTGCAACGTGGAGTTCACGGTGCGCGACGAGAAGGTGCTGCGGGTCCTCGCGCGCGACGCCAACGGTCATCCCGAGGTCGACGACGGCTGGCTGTGCGACAAGGGACGCTTCGCCTACCAGGCGATCCACGTCGACGAGCGCATCACCCAGCCGCTCGTGCGCGACGGCGGGAACTTGCGACCGGTGTCCTGGGAGCGGGCTTTGGATGCCGCCGCCGGCCTCGCGCGCCACCGGGGCGCTGCCGGCGCGCTGGTCGGGGGGCAGGCCACCAACGAGGAGGGCTTTCTGATCCAGCGGCTCATGCGCGAGGCATTGCGCTCGGGCGATCTGGACTGCCGAGTTGGTGAAGCCGTGCCCGCGGAGTTGACCCGGGCGCTGGCAGCGCCGGCGCTACAGGCGACCGTCCCCGACCTCGAGTTCGCGCACACGGTGCTGGTGCTCGGATGCGAGCCGCTCGACGACGCGCCGATCTTCGACCTGCGCATCCGCAAGGGCGTCCGCCGCCGCGGCGTGCGGCTCGTGGTGGCCACGTCTCGGCCCAGCACGCTCGATCCCAACGCCGGGCTGGTGCGGCGCTACCCGCCGGGCGAGGAGGCCGACTTCCTGATCGCGCTCGACGCTGCGCTGGCGGGAACTCCCGGCGCCGAGCCGGAGTTCACCGAGCTGGCCCAGTATCTGCGGGAGGGCGGGGATGACATCGTCATCCTGTGGGGCGAGCGCCGGTTGGACACCGAGGCGCTGCGCACGCTGCTCAGCGTCGCGGGTCAGCTCGGGCTCGCCGAGCACGAGGGGGCCGGCCTGCTCGAGATCCCGGCCGGCTCGAACGGCCGCGGCCTGCGCGAGGCCGGCGCACTGCCGGGGTGCGGCCCTGGCTACGCCGACTACGATGCGGGCGGCCCGGGACCGGGTCGCGGTGCGGGCGAGATCGCCCAGGCGGCAGCTGACGGTGAGATCAGCGCCCTCTACCTCTTCCAGACCGACCCGATCCGCGAGCTGCCCGACAGGGCGCTATGGGAGCGGGCAATGCACCGCGCCGGGCTGGTCGTGGCGCACGCCTCGGTGCTGACCGAGGGCCTCGCTGAGCACGCTAATGTGATCTTCCCGGCCGAATCCCATGCCGAGAAGGAGGGAACGGTCGTGCACCCCGACGGCCGCCTTCAGCGTCTCCGCGTCGCGATCGACCCTCCGGGCGCGGTCCGCGCCGGCTGGTCGGTGATCGCCGAGATCGCCAAGCGCGCCGGCCTCGACACCGGCGTGCTGACCGCCCCGATGGCGTTCAAGCAACTGGTGGGCGCCGTCCCCTTCTATCGCGGGCTGACGCTCGAGGAGATCGGGGGGCGCGGGCTGCGCTGGCAGGAGCGCGAGGCCGCCTCGGCGTTCCCGCACGGCGCCGGCGCGATCCCGGCAACCTCGCCATCGTCTCCGGGCGGGCTGGCCGCGGAGCCGGCCGTGCCGGCAACCTCCGACACGGAGAGCGCCGCCGCCAATGGCTCGCTGCGCCTGGGCACCTATCGCTCGATCTGGGCCGCGCCCGAGGTCGAGATCTCCCCCGCGCTCAAGTTCACCGTGGCGGACCAGCAGGTCGAGCTCTCACCCGAAGACGCCGAGCGGCTCGGCATCGCTGCGGGGGAGGCGATCGAGGTCTCGCAGAACGGGACCAGCTTGAACGCGGTCGCGCACGTTCGCACGGGCGTCCCGGCGGGCACCGCCTTCCTGGCCGAGGGCGTCGCCACCGGATCGGCCAACGCATTCACCGAGCCGGTCGTCGAAGTGCGCAAGCGATGATCGCCTTCGCCAACGTCAATTACTTCGAGCCCTGGTGGGTGCAGATCCTCAAGTCAATCGTGATCTTCGCGGTGATCTTCGCGATCCTGCCGATTCTGATCGTCTACGAGCGCAAGCTGCTCGGGCGCTTCCAGGGACGCTATGGCCCTAACCGCGTCGGTCCGTTCGGTCTCATGCAGCCACTGGCGGAGATCGTCAAGTTCGCCATGAAGGAGCCGATGCGTCCGACCACCTCGATCGCCTACCTGTTCCGGCTCGCCCCCGTGATCTCGATCATCACCGCGGTCGGCGCGCTCGCGATCATCCCGTGGGGCGACGTGCAGCACATCTTTGGCCAGAAGGTCGGGCTGTACGGGATCGACGTGTCGATCGGGCCGCTGTACGTATTCGCGCTCGCGGGCATTTCCTTCTACGGGATCATGCTCGGCGGGTGGGCCTCGGGCTCCAAGTACTCGTTCCTCGGGTCGATGCGCGGCGCGGCGCAGCTCATCTCCTACGAGGTCTCGCAGAGCCTCTCGATCGTTGGCGTGCTGATCACCGCTCAGACCCTGTCGCTCACCGGGATCGTCCACGCCCAGGCGGGCATGTGGTTCTTCATCCCGCAGCTGGCGGGCTTCCTGGTGTTCCTGGTGGCCTCGTTCGCCGAGACCAACCGGGCGCCGTTCGACCTGATCGAGGCCGACGCCGAGCTCGTCGCCGGCTACTTCACCGAGTACGGAGGCACGCCTTTCGTGGCCTATCTGTTCGCCGAGTACGCGAACATGATCGTCGTGTCGGGCATGGCCGTGACGATCTTCTTCGGCGGCTGGTTGCTGCCCTTCGGCCTGCATCCGCCGGGCTGGGTCGACCCGTTCGTTGTGCTGGCGAAGATCCTGCTCGTGTTCACCTTCTTCGTCTGGATCCGCGCGACGCTCCCGCGCCTGCGCTACGACCAGCTGATGTCCTTCGGCTGGAAGATCCTGCTCCCGCTGGCGACCCTGAACCTGCTGGTGACCGCAATCGTGGTGGTGTCATGACCCCGTACGACGTGTCAGAAGATGTGATCGAGG
>JAFAZZ010000086.1 GCA_019239375.1 Solirubrobacterales bacterium
TGGTCGTGCTCGAGGTGGTGCTCGTGTCGGTCGTGCTGGTGTCGCTCGTGCTCGTGTCGCTCGTGCTCGTGTCGCTCGTGCTCGTGTCGCTCGTGCTCGTGTCGCTCGTGCTCGTGTCGCTCGACGATGTGCTCGAGCCTGCTTCAGTTCCGCCTGCGACGTAAATGGACGCGCACTCGCTGTGTGCCTGCGAGGAAACACTCGTCCAGGTCTCGGGCAGTTGCGTCATCGCCCCCTGCCAGGACTCGGCCGTGTTACAACCGCCATAGCGCTGTTCATAGCCGACCTGCCCGCCTATGGCGAGGATGGCCAGCCAGTACTCCTGTCCGGCGACGATCGGCACGTCGCTCACGGTGACCGTGTTCCATGCGCCCGGCGTGACCGTGGCGCTTGCGCTGCCGAGGAGCGCGCCGGGCGCGCCTCCCGCATCTGCGTACAGGCCGAGGACCACGTGGCTGGCGCCGTTGGTGTAGTCGTCGACGTACAGGCTTTCCGTGGCTGATGTGCCGGTTGCCGATGCCTTGTACTGCCACGCGCGGGCGAAACTCGAGGGGACTGCGGATGCCGTCGGTTCGATGCTCGTATCGCCGACCAAGGCGGATGGGCTCGACGCCGTGGCCGCGCCGGCAGGTTGGCCGACGAGCAGCGCCATCGCGGTGCCGCCGATGCCGGCGCCGAGCAGCACCACGGTGAGGAGGGCACCTCGTACGATCCTCATGAGCGGCCCACGTGGATATCGCCGCTAGGCGCTAGTGCTGGACCGACGCACGGAGCCATCGGCGGGGGCCAGAAAAACCCTAGATGCGTCAAAACAGCTCCTTTCCAGTTGGGACCCCCCGATCTCGCCGAGCCGTGGCCTATCGACAGACCGTGAGCGGCGGGCCGGAAGCTTTGTGCTTCGCAGCAGGCGTCGTTGCGTTCGTGCTCGCGTGGCGAGTGCGAGTAACAGCGATGTTTTGAGCGTTTGTGTCGTCCCGCCGCTTGGGTCGGCGGCGCGGTGCGTGCGCACATGCATGCCGAAACCTAACCGATCAGCGCGATGAAGACGCGATCGATCGCTCCGGGCACCAACGCTCCGGTCTGGAGCGTCGACAGAGCACGGCCTGGCGCACGCCGTGGCCACGGCGTCCGCCACGGACGCCGTGGCCACGGCGGGCTCACGCGCAAGGCGACGCCTCGGGGAGCCGTTATGTCGGAGGCATGATGCACCTCGCATCAATCCAGGTCTCGTCGATCGTCGCTGCCGTACTCACGGCCTCGTTGTTCGCTGTCGGCTGCGTCGCCGCCGGGTTTGCCCTATACCTCCTGCTGCTCTCGGTGGCGGCGCTGTTCTATCGCGACCCGGTGTTGGCTCCCCCGCCGCGGACCCGTCTCGACGTTCTGATTCCTGCCCACGACGAGTCGGCGCTGATCGGTCGGTGCGTCCGTTCGCTGCGCAAGCAGACGTATCCGAGCGAGCTCTACAGAGTCATCGTCCTCGCTGACAACTGCAGCGACGATACGGCCGCGCTCGCTTCCGACGCCGGGGCTCATGTAGTGATGACGCGGAGCGAGCCCGAATCCCGCGGCAAGGGCCGCGCCCTGCGCTGGGCCTTCGATCGGCTGCTCACGGACGAAGTCGCCGCCGATGCGCTCGTTGTCGTGGACGCGGACTCGGTGGCCGAGCCGGATTTCCTCGCGCGGCTGGTGCGACCATTCGAAGCCGGCGCTCGCGCGGTGCAAGGGGAGTCGCTGCTCTACGCTGGCGACTCCGAGACGGCGGCCTTGCGCGTGTCGGCGTTCCTGCTGGTCAACCGCGTACGCCCGATGGGTCGGTCCGTCCTGGGCCTGCCGGCGACGCACCTCGCCGGGAACGGAATGCTGATCGCGCGCGAACTGCTTCTCGCCCACCCGTGGGAGGCGTTCACCAGCGCCGAGGACCTCGAATACAGCCTCAGGCTCCAGAGCGAGGGGGTGAGGATCGCCTTCGCCGGAGGCGCGGTTTTGATGTCGCCAGCCGCCCCCAACGCTCAGGCGGCCGCTGTGCAGCAGCTTCGCTGGGAGGGTGGCAAGGTCTACTTGGCGCGGACCGAGCTTCCTCGCTTGCTGCGTCGTGCGCTGGGCGAACGTCGGGCGGCACTCCTGGGCGTCGGCTTCGATCTCGCCGTGCCGCCACTCGGCTCACTGGCCGTGGTGGCCGCCGGAGGATCTGGACTGAGCGTGTTGTGCGGCGCCATGGGGTTGATACCCGGTTGGGCCGTCTTCCCGTGGCTCGCCGCCATCGCATCGATTCCGCCGATGGTGGTGATCGGGCTCAGAGCCGGGCATGCCCCGAAGGCCGCGTACGCGGGACTGTTGCAAGCTCCGCTGTTCCTCCTGGCCAAGCCGGCGCGCATGTATCGCGTCCTGCGGTTCCGGAGTGACAGCTGGGTGCGCACCGAGCGGGACTCTGTAACCCACGTAGAGGATCCCGCTTGAAGATCCTGATCGTCTCGGCGCAGTTCCCATATCCGCCTCGGTCGGGGTTCGCCATGCGCGTCTACCAGTTGGCTCGGCAGCTCGCGGGGCGACATGACGTGACGATCCTCAGCTATGCGTGGGCGCACGAGCGCGAGGCGGTCGCTGCGCTCGCCGAGGAGATCTCGGTGCACGCCGTGCAACGGGAGCCGATGTCGCTGCGAGCGAAGCGAACCGCACAGGCGGTATCGATGTTTTCCGCCCGGCCCTACTACTGCCGTGAGGTCTACTCGGCGGAGATGCAGCGTGCCATCCGCGACCTGTGCTCAGATCGCGCGTTCGAGATCGTCCAGCTCGAGTCGAGCTTCCTCTGCGCGTTTGAGTTCCCCCCTGGCACGAACCTCGTCATCGATGAGCACAACATCGAGTCCGAGGTGTTCCGCCGAATGTGCGAGGGCGAGAAAGCGCCGCACCGGCGGTTGTTCAACCGAGTTGAATATGCCCGCTTCCGCCGCTTCGAACAACGCTGGTGGAACCAGGCCGGCGGGTGCGTCGTCACCTCTGACCGAGAGCTTCCGGTGGTGACGGCGCAAGCGCCCCATACTCCTGCCGTGGTGGTACCGAACGGGGTCGATTTGGACTACTTCCAGCCGGGTGAGGTGCCGGTGCAGCCAGACACCGCGGTGTTCAACGGGATCCTCACCTACCGCCCGAATGTCGACGCCGCGTCGTATCTCGTGGATGAGATCTGGCCGCTCGTCCGGCGGCAGCGCCCGAACGCCCGCTTGACGATCGTCGGGCGAGCGCGTGCTGAGGAGACCGAGCGTCTGCGCCGGCCCGGCGTCGAGGTGACGGGCGAGGTACCGGACATCCGGCCTTTCCTCGCGCAGGCGTCAGTCGTCGCTGCACCGGTCAGGATCGGCGGTGGGACGCGGCTGAAGATCGTCGAGGGTCTCGCGATGGGCAAGGCGATGGTGTCGACTTCCCTCGGCTGCGAGGGAATTCCTGTGCGCGACCGTTCGCACCTGATGATCGCAAACGAACCAGAGGCGTTCGCCGCGAGAATCATCGAGCTGTTCGATAACCCCCGTCTGGGCTCGGAGCTCGGCCGCGCGGGACGCTGCCTGGTCGAGCGCGAATACTCGTGGGAGCTGGCGAGCGAGCGGCTCGAACCTCTTTATCGGCACGTGACGGAGCGAGCATCGTCAAAGGCCGGCGGCTCGCAGCCTTGGCGCGCGCCCGTCGACTTCGTGGGAAGCGACGCGTAAGCACGAGAAGCCGATGCCTCCTCCGATCTCGCGGTTGCGATTACTGGGCATCGGCGTCGTGCTCGTTGTCATCGTCGCCGGCGTGCTGGTTGTTCGCGGACGCGCCGGGGCAACCGGCGATCCGGTGCAGCGCGGGCTGCACGTGGTCGGGAACCGCATCCTCGACGGATCCGGAAAGGTTGTCACCCTGCAAGGGATCGACCGGTCCGGAACCGAGTATGCCTGTATCCAGGGCTGGGGCATCTTCGACGGTCCGGCTACGGATGAGTCCGTGCGAGCCATCGCGAGCTGGCACGTCAACATCGTGCGTGTCCCGATCAACGAGGATTGCTGGCTCGGCATCAACGGGGTCAAGGCGGGGTACGCGAGTGCCAACTACCGCGCAGCGATCGTGAGTTACGTCAACCTCCTGCACCAGTACGGCATGTACGCCGAGGTTTCGCTGATCTGGGCCGCTCCGGGCGCCAACCGCGCGACCTATCAGCCCGGCGGTCCCGATGCCGGCCACGCTCCCGCCGTGTGGTCGAGCATGGCAGCCACCTTCAAGAACGATCCGAGCGTCATCCTCGCGCCGTGGGGTGAAACCGTCGTTGATGCGAATTGCTTCCTGCGCGGGGGCGTGTGCGAGGCGACATATGGAACGCACAACATCCCCTACCGCATCGCCGGGATGCAGCAGGCCGTCACGGTCATGCGCGCCGCCGGTTACAAGGGCATCATCTCGATTCCGGGAGTCAGCTATGCCAACGACCTCTCACACTGGCTCTCGCGCGAGCCCAAGGACCCGAGGCATCAGCTGATCGCCGAGGCTCACGTCTACGGGAAGAACGTCTGCGACACCGTGCGCTGCTTCCAGGCGACGTTCGCCCCGGTCGCCCGACGGGTCCCGCTCCTCTTTGGCGAGGTGGGCGAGTCCTATGACGCGTCGGACTGCGGCACGAGCCACATCGCGACGATCATGAGCTGGGCCGACGCGCACAAAGTGGGCTACGAAGCCTGGACCTGGGATACCTGGGGCAACTGCAGCGCGCTGATCGCCAACTATGGCGGCGCTCCACGCGGCGCCTACGGCACCTGGGTTCGGGATCACTACATCTCCAGGAATCCGCGAAAGGTTCCCCGGTAAACAGTGATGCCGGGTGGCTTCATGCGTCGCGCGCTAAAGCCATTGGCGGTGCTGGTACTGGCGCTCGTCGCGGTCGCCGCGTACCTGGCCTGGCGGAGGTTCGATTCGGCTAGCGCCTTGGCGGCGCGCCGGCCCGAGAGCCACCCCCAGACCGCCTGGGCGGCGTGCAACCGCAACGCCCGCGACGGGAAGGCATCCACATTCCAACCGCTGTCTGACCAGGCCGCGGCCGCCCTCGTCAGCCCGGAGCCTGAGTCACGGCCCGATAATGCCAAGCCGTACCGCCTGGCCGGCAGGCCGCTGCCGTCACTCAACGGGTATGTCCCAACCCCCGCCCAGCTGGCGCGGTTCCGCTCCGCCCACGTCAGTGAGGGTCGCGGCGTCCTCGAGTTCAACCCTTACTTCCGCTACGTCGACGGCCGGGACGGGCTCTGGGACCCGTCCACGGACGACCTGGTCCAGTGGGCTGCGCACAAGTGGGGCATCCCGGAGGACTGGCTGCGAGCCGAGTACGTGGTGGAGTCCTACTGGGACGGCTTCCACCTCGGCGACAACACCGCGGTCACCTCGGGCTGGTATCAGCGCTATCCGATGCAGGCCCAGATCCCCGGCACACCCAGCGTCTATGAGTCGATGGGGATCACCCAGGTGAAGTGGATCGCCGACAACTCCGTAGGGGCGGGCGCCGAACCGCTGCGCTGGCAGTCAACCGCGTTCAACATCGATTACCAGGCGGCGATGGTGCGCTTCTATTACGACAATCCGCGGGGCGCGCGGTCATCGTGGAGCGACACCTCGTACGTCCCGTGCCAGGCGTGGCACAGCATCGGCGGCTGGTTCGAGCCCTACCCCTGGGGAAACGCCGGTCAGACTCAGTACGTCGCCAGGGTGCAGCAGGCGCTCGACGAGCGTGAGTGGCTAACCCAGAGCTTCGCCGACTGGTCCCCCTCATCGTTCCCGCGCGGCATCCGGTTCCACTGATCAGGTGCCGGCGTGGGTCAGATCTACGTACCCACCACAGCACGGGCGACGAATCGGCTGACAGCAATGCGAGGCCGAACTACACGAAGGGATAGGACCCGCCGGCAATCCTGCCACTTAGATCGTGGCGGAACTCACGTATCGGAGTAGCTTCGGGAGCGATGATTCAGGATCTAGCGATCGATCTCCTGAACCAGCCTCTGGCTTACGTCGATCCGGAGATCGCAGAGGTTCTGGAACTAGAGCTCGAGCGCCAGCAGCGGACGCTCGAGATGATCGCCTCCGAGAACTTCGTCCCGATGTCAGTCCTCGAGTGCCAGGGATCCGTTCTGACCAACAAGTACGCAGTCGGCTATCCCGGCCGGCGCGACTATGGCGGCTGCGAGCGGATCGACGTCGCCGAGCAGCTGGCCATCGATCGTGCCTGCGAGCTGTTTGGCGCGGAGCACGCGAACATGCAGCCGCACTCTGGAACGCAGGCGAACACCGCGGCCTACCACGCGCTGCTCGACCCGGGCGAGACCATCCTCGCGCTCGAGGTCACGCACGGCGGCCACTTCACCCACGGCTCACCGGTCAACGTCTCCGGCCACCTGTACGACCTGGCCACCTATCACGTGGAGCGCACCACCGGCCTGGTCGACATGGACGAGGTCGAGCGGGTCGCGCGCCAGCGCCGACCGCGGCTGATCCTGGCTGGCTGGTCGGCTTACCCCCGAGCTCTCGATTTCGCCCGCTTCCGGACCATCGCCGACGACGTCGGCGCCTACCTGCTCGTCGATATGGCGCACTTCGCCGGATTGGTCGCGGCAGGCGTATATCCCAACCCCGTCCCCCACGCGGACGTGGTGACCAGCACCATCCACAAGACCCTCGGCGGGCCCCGGGGCGGAATGATCCTGTCGACCGAGCGCCTGGCCGGGCGGATCGACGCGGCCGTGTATCCCGGCCAGCAGAGCGGGCCGCTCCAACACGTGATCGCCGGCAAGGCCGTGGCACTGCGGATCGCGGCCTCGGACGCCTTCCGCGAGCGCCAGGAGCGAACCGTGGCCGGCGCTCGAGCGGTGGCCGGCCAGCTCTTGGCCGCTGGTCATGACGTGCTCACCGGCGGCACGGATACCCACCTCGTGATGTGCGACCTGCGCGAGTTCGGGCTGGACGCCCTGGAGGGGGAGAACAGGCTCGCCTCCGTTGGGATCACCGTCAGCCACTCTCCCGTCCCGCTCGACCCCCGCCCGGCCGACGTTCCCGGGGGACTGCGGATCGGGACGTCGGCGCTGGCTACACGCGGCCTCCAGGTGGCGGACTTCCTCGAGGTGGGCGCGATCATCGCGGAGGCGCTCGAGCCCCGCGGTTTTGCCTCCCGCCGGGCGGAGCTCGCCACCCGGGCCGCGGAGCTGGCCGATCGTTACCCGCTCTACCCGCGGCTGGGCGCCGCGTCCGGTGGGATCGTGCTCGATTTCCCCGCGGTATCACGCGAAATCGGTCAACGTCCGCCCGCGGCGCAGATGCGCCGGCGGCCCGCGTAGGCCGCGACCTTCGGCAAGAAGCGCCGGGCGAGCCCCCCAAATAGAATCGGGGTTGTGCCATCGCACGACGTCTTGATCATCGGTGCAGGTCTGGCCGGCCAGCGGGCCGCTCTCTCGGCGGCCGAGGCGGGAGCCTCGGTGGCGATCATCTCGAAGGTTCATCCGGTGCGCTCGCATTCGGTGGCGGCCGCCGGGGGCATCAACGCGGCGCTGAACCCCGAGGACAGCTGGGAGTCGCACGCCTTCGATACGGTCAAGGGCTCGGACTACCTCGGCGACCAGGACGCCATCGAGATCATGGCCCGAGAGGCGCCCGACGAGATCCTCTACCTCGAGCACCTGGGCGTCACCTTCCACCGCAACGAAAGCGGTCATCTCGGCACCCGGGCCTTCGGCGGCGCCTCGGCGGCTCGGACCTACTACGTGGCGGACATCACCGGGCACGCCATTCTCCACGTCCTGTACGAGCAGTTGATGAAGCGCGCCGCACAGATCGACCGCTACGAGGAGTGGTTCACCACCGACCTGCTGCAAGACGATGAGGGCCGCTGCATCGGCGCGATCTGCCGCGATCTGCGCGACGGCCGGCTCGAGGTGTTCAACGCCAAAGCAACCATCCTGGCCTCGGGAGGCTGCGGGCAGGTCTATAAGCCGACCACCAACGGCCTGATCGTCACCGGCGACGGGATCGCCCAGGCTTTCCGGATCGGCGCCAAGCTGATGGACATGGAGATGGTCCAGTACCACCCGACCACGCTCGCCGGCAACGGCCTGCTGATCACCGAGGGGGCCCGCGGCGAGGGGGCCTGGCTGCTCAACGCCGAGGGCGACCGGTTCATGGAGAAGTACGCGCCGAACAAGCTCGAGCTGGCCTCGCGCGACGTGGTCTCGCGCGCCGAGCAGACCGAGACCAACGAAGGCCGAGGCTTCCACGACGGGACGGTGGCGCTCGACATCACCAAGGTCCCGCGCCGGCGCACGCTCGAGGCCCTGCGCGAGATCGTCAACATCGGCCGCGACTTCGCGGGCGTCGACATCACCCGTGAGCCGATCCACATCCTGCCCGGGATGCACTACATCATGGGCGGGGTCAAGACCGACGCCGACGGCCAGACCACGGTCCCCGGCCTGTACGCCGCCGGCGAGGTGGCCTGCGTGTCCGTCCACGGCGGCAACCGTCTGGGCGCCAACTCCCTGCTCGACACGCTGGTCTTCGGTCGGCGCTCCGGCCACCACGCCGCCACCCGCGCCCTCCAACTGAC
Organism: Solirubrobacterales bacterium; assembly: GCA_019239375.1. Lineage (GTDB taxonomy): Bacteria > Actinomycetota > Thermoleophilia > Solirubrobacterales > Solirubrobacteraceae > Palsa-465. Next base: position 8,603 of record JAFAZZ010000086.1, read on the forward strand.
CATGCCGTCTACTCCCGCATCCCGCGTCACCAACACCGAGCGCAACATTGCCGCGATCATGGATCGCGAGGAGGGCGGCCGGCGGATCGGCGCCATCAAGAACGAGCTCGGCGAAACCATGAACGAGTACGTCGCGGTGTTCCGCGATGAGGAGGGACTGAGGAAGGCCCACGAGATCGTCCGCCGGCTCAAGGAGGAGGCCACGGTCGCGGCGATCGACGACCGCGGCTCGATCTTCAACCAGGACGTGATCGCCGCGATCGAGCTCGGGTACATGCTCGACGTGGCCGAGACGGTTGTGGTCGCCGCGCTTGAACGTAAGGAGAGTCGAGGTGCTCAGTGGCGGCTCGATTATCCCGGGCGCAACGACAACGACTGGCTCAAGCACATCGACATCTCGATGGACGGCGCCGACGTCCCCCAGGTGAGCTACTCGCCGGTGACGATCACGCGCTGGCAGCCGGAGGAGAGGACCTATTAGTCAACAACTCGCGCGTGGAGGAAGCACTGATGCCCGAGTACACGCTTAGGATCCGGCGCTACGACCCGCA
>JAFAZZ010000291.1 GCA_019239375.1 Solirubrobacterales bacterium
GAACTGCGTTCCGCGCACCGTGCCGAAGTCGACCCGGGTGCGGTCGTTAGTCGGCAGCGACTCGAAGAAGGCGATGTTCTCGCGCTCTGGCTCGAGCAGCGGCAGGCGCGCGTCGAGGTTGATGGCCTTGCGCGCTGGCTCGTCGGCCGCCGACACCGGGCAGGCCTCGACGCAGAGTCCGCATCCGGTGCAGTCCTCGACGTAGACCTGAAGCGTGTACCGCGCGTTCGGCAGGCCGACGCCGTTCAGCGGCGCCGCGCGGAAGCTCTCGGGCGCGCCGTCCAAGCGGGCGGGGTCGTAGTAGCGGGATCGAATCACGCTGTGCGGGCAGACGAAGCTGCAGTTTCCGCACTGGATGCAGAGCTCTGAATCCCACACCGCGACGAAGTCCGAGATGTTGCGCTTCTCGTACTTGGTCGTGCCGCTCGGATACGTGCCGTCAACCGGTAGCGCACTTACCGGCAGCTCATCGCCGCGCCCGGCCATCATCGCCGCGGTCACGTCGCGCACGAACTCGGGAGCGTTCGCCGGCACCGGTTCGCGCGGCCCGTACGCGGACGAAACCGCATCGGGGATGGGAGCCTCGTGCAACGCGGCGAGCGAGCGGTCGACCGCCTCGATGTTACGCCGAACCACCTCTTCGCCACGTTTTCCGTACGTCTTCTTGATCGAGGCCTTGATCGCCTCGATCGCCAGCTCGCGCTCCATCACGCCCGAGATGGCGAAGAAGCAGGTCTGCAGCACAGTATTGGTGCGCCGGGCCAGCCCGGCCTCCCGCGCGATCCTCCCGGCGTCGATCACGTACAGCTTGATCTGCTTGGTCAGGATCTTCTCCTGCACCGGGCGCGAGAGCGCGCCCCAGACCTCATCCGGCTCGTATGGGCAGTTGAGCAAGAGCGTCGCGCCCGGAGCGGCACGGTCCAGCACCTCGGCGCGCCCGATCAGGCCAAACTGGTGGCAGCCGACGAAGCTCGCCGCCGAGACGAGGTACGGGGCGCGAATCGACCGGGGTCCGAAGCGCAGGTGCGAGACCGTCTGCGAGCCCGACTTCTTGGAGTCGTAGACGAAGTAGCCCTGGGCGTGCAGGTTGGCGGCGTCGCCCAGGATCTTGATCGTGTTCTTGTTGGCGCCGACCGTCCCATCGGAGCCCAGCCCGAAGAACACGGCGCGGTGGGTTTCGCGCGGCTCGATGTCCAGCGCCGCGTCGAAGGGCAGGCTCGTCCCGGAGACATCGTCGTTGATCCCGATCGTGAACCGCCGCTTAGGCCGCTCGCGGGCAAGCTCCTCGAACACCCCAGCGACCATTCCGGGCGTGAACTCCTTCGACGAGAGGCCGTAGCGGCCGCCGGTCACAGCGGGCATCACCTCACGCTCGCCGGTGCCATGCGCCTCGTTCAAGGCCGCGAGCACGTCGAGGAACAGCGGCTCGCCGAGGGAGCCCGGCTCCTTCGTGCGATCGAGCACTGCCACCGAGCGCACCACCTGCGGCAGCGCCCGCGCCAGCTCGCGCGCCGGGAACGGGCGGTAGAGCCGGATCTGCGCCACGCCCACCCGCTCGCCTCGCGCGTGCAGGTAGGCGACGGTCTCGCGTGCGGTCTCTCCCCCGGAGCCCATCACAACCAGCACCCGCTCGGCGTCGGGATCACCGCTGTAGTCCACGAGCCCATACCAACGGCCAGTGTGCTCGCCGAGGCGGTCCATCGCGCTCTGCACTCTCTCGGGGACGCGAGCATAGAACGGATTGACCGTCTCACGGGCCTGGAAGTAGGTGTCGGGGTTCTGCGCCGTGCCGCGGATGAACGGCCGCTCGGGCGACAGCGCGCGCTCGCGGTGCGCCCACACCAGCTCGTCCGAGATCAGCGCGCGTACGTCCTCGTCGCCCAGCATCTCGATCGTCTGCAGCTCATGCGAGGTGCGAAAGCCATCGAAGAAGTGCAGGAACGGAACTCGCGTCTCGAGCGTCGCGGCGTGGGCGACGAGCGCGAGGTCATGCGCCTCCTGCACCGATGCCGAGGACAGGAGCGCGAAGCCGGTCTGGCGCACGGCCATCACATCCGAGTGGTCGCCGAAGATCGACAGCGCCTGCGCCGCCAATGAGCGCGCGGCCACGTGCATCACCATCGAGGTGAGCTCGCCGGCGATCTTGTACATGTTCGGAATCATCAGCAGCAGGCCTTGGGACGCAGTGAACGTCGTTCCGAGGGCGCCGCCTTGGAGCGCGCCATGCAGAGCGCCGGCAGCGCCGGCCTCGCTCTGCATCTCCACGACCGTGGGGACCGTGCCCCACAGGTTCGTCCGACCCTTGCTCGACCATTCGTCGGCGAGCTCGGCCATCGGCGAGGAGGGCGTGATCGGAAAGATGCAGCAGACCTCGCTGCACCGATGCGCGATCGAGGCGGTCGCTTCGTTTGCGTCAAGCGTGATCCGCATCAGCGAACCTCACCGGTCGGATCCGGCGGCGCCACGAACGCATAGAGCGGATCCGGCGCCGCGTCGGGGATCATCTCGATCGAGTGAACTGGGCACTGCTCGAAGCACGCCCGGCAACCGGTGCACCGGTCGTAGTCATAGCGATAGCGCAGCCCCGGACCGAGCTTGACGATCGCGTCCTCGGGGCAGGCACCGAGGCAGCCGTCGCACTCGATGCAGTTCCCGCACGACAGGCACCTCTGCGCCTCGAACACCGCCTCCTGTGGGGAGAGCCCGGCCACCACCTCTTCGAAGCCGCCCAGGCGTTCCTCCGGTGCCAACTCGGGCTGCTGGCGTCGAGGATGATCGCCGAAGTACCACAGGTTCAGGAGCTCGAACTCGGCCAGCGGATGCTTGGGTCCGGGTGCGTACTGCGAGCCGCGTAGCCAGGCGTTGATCTCGCGCGCCGCGCGCTTGCCGTGCCCGACGCCGACCGTCACAGTGCGCTCCGAGGGCACCATGTCGCCCCCGGCGAACACTCCCGGACAGCCGGTCATGAGCGAGCTCGAAACGCGAACCGTCCCGTCGCGATCAAACTCCACCCCCGGCACCTGGCGCAGGAATGCGGTGTCGCTCTCCTGTCCCAGGGCGAGGATCACCGTGTCCGCGGCCAGGGTCTGGAAACGCCCGGTCGGCTGCGGATAACCACTCTGGTCGAGCTCCATCTCCTCGATCTGGAGCTCGGAGCCCTCCATCGCCCTGATCGTGTGCAGCCAATTGATGCGCACTCCCTCGCGCTCCGCGTCAGCCGCCTCCTCCTCGTGCGCCGGCATCTGCTCGCGAGTACGTCGATAGACGATCAGGGCCTCCTCAGCACCCATCCGACGAGCGACCCGCGCCGCGTCCATCGCCGTGTTCCCCCCGCCGTACACGGCCACGCGACGGCCGATCACCGGCCGCTCCCCGGCGGCGACTCCGTGCAGGAACGACACCGCATCGAGGATGTGCCCGGTGTCGGTGGCGGGAATGTCCACCCGCTTCGACAGGTGCGCGCCGACGGCTGCGAACACAGCATCGAAGGCTCCCTCCTGGCGTTCGGCCTCTAGGTCCTCGACGCGATGGTTTTGAACGAAGCGCACGCCAAGCGCAGCGATTCGATCGACCTCGGCGCCCATGACGTCGCGCGGCAGCCGGTAGGCCGGGATCCCGTAGCGCATCATCCCGCCCGGTTCGGGGCCGACGTCGCGGATCTCGACGTCGTGGCCCAGGCGCGCCAGATGGTAGGCGGCCGACAGTCCGCTTGGCCCACCGCCGATCACCAGCACCCGCTTGCCGCTGCGCGCCGCCGGAGGATCGAACCGCCACCCTCGTTCGAGCGCCTTATCGCCAAGAAACCGCTCGACCGCGTGAATCGAGATCGCGCTGTCGAGCTCCACCCGGTTGCACACGCTCTCACACGGGTGGTAGCAGACGCGGCCGTGGATCGCCGGGAACGGGTTGTCGCCGGTCAGCACGCGCCAAGCCTGCTCATGCTCGCCTTCCTTGACTCGCGCCATCCAGCTTTGGATGTTCTCGCCGGCGGGACATCCGGCGTTGCACGGCGGCAGCAGATCAACGTACACCGATCGCTCGGCCCGCACGGGTCCGGTGCGGGAACGACCGTGCGCCAGATCGGTCAGCGGCGTGATGTCGGTGGCCGAGCGAGCACGCCGGGGCGGAGGCCGGCGCTCAGACCGCTGCAACGGTCGCGGTTCGCTAGCCATGTCTCAGACCCTCTGCTACCGCGGAGCTGCGATCGCCGCCTGAGCGGCCGCCACCCGAGCAATCGGCAGGCGGAACGGAGAGCAACTCACGTAATCGAGCCCGGCCTCGTGGA
>JAFAZZ010000276.1 GCA_019239375.1 Solirubrobacterales bacterium
CTGCGCAGGAAGCCGTCCAGGACGATCGAGACGAGCAGCCCGCCGACGACCGCCCCCGACATGCTGCCCGCGCCGCCCAGGATCAAGCCGGCGTAGATCAGGATCAGGTACGGCGTGTCGAAATCCGTGGGAAACACGCTGGTTTGCTCCGCGGCGAAGATCGTGCCGGCCATCGCCGCGATCATTGCGCCGAATGCGAATGCCATCAGCTTGACCCGGTTGACCGGGACGGTCATCGCCGAGGCGGCCAGCGGGTCCTCGCGCACCGCCCGCCAGGCGCGACCCATGCGCGAGGTGTCCAGCATGTGCAGCACGGCCATCGACGCGACGAGCAGGCCCAGCAAGACCAAGAAGTAACCGGTCGGCGTCGTGATCTGGAGATGGGCGCCGTGGAGGGGGTCGAGCGCGAAGATGCCGTTGGGGCCGCCCAGCTTGCTCGGCGCTACGTTGTTGGTGAACTCGACGAACGCCTCACCGAAGAACAGGGTGACGATCGCCAGGTAGTCGCCGATCAGGCGTCGTGAGGGCAGTCCGACGAGCAGCCCGAGGACAGCGGCGCCGATCATGACCAGCGGGATCGAGAAGTACGCCGGCCAGTGGACGCCGTTCGGGGGGTTGAGCTGGTTGGAGGAGAGGAGCGCGTACCCGTAGGCACCGAAGCCGTAGAACGCGACGTAGCCGAGGTCGAGGAGCCCGGCCCAGCCTACGGACACGTTCAGCCCGAGCGCGAGGATGGCGAGCAGCAGCGCGTCGATGCCGACCTGGGTCTGGAACGAGTTGAGCCCGACCACGACGGGGATGAACACGCCGACCGCCGTGGCCACGGCCAGGCGCGGCCACCACCCGACCCGCTCGAGCGCGCGCTGGACATCGCCCCGCCAGCCGGGCAGGTACTCGCGACGTTCGAGCGAGCGCGCGACCCACTCGTCGACGCCGACGCTCGGTGAATCCTTGGGCTCGACGGCCATTCCCGGATCAGACCTTCTGGAGCTGCACACGCCCGAGCAGGCCGCTCGGCCGCAGGATCATGAACGCGATAAGGATCCCGAACACGATCAGGTTGGTGTAGGTCGAGGAGACGTAGCCGGTGATGAATGCCTCGGCGATTCCGATCAAGAAACCCCCGAGCATGGCCCCGGGAATCGAGCCGATCCCGCCGACCACGGCGGCGGTGAATGCCTTGAGCCCGATGATGAACCCCATCAGCGTGTAGATCTGGTTGAACACCAGACCCGCCATCACGCCGGCGATGCCCGCCAGCGCCGAGCCGAGGAAGAAGGTGGCCGAGATCGTGCGGTCGACGTTGATCCCGAGCATCTCCGCCGCCTCCCGATCGGCGGCCACAGCACGCATCTGCCGGCCCAGCTGAGTGCGGTTGACCAGCAGTTGCAGCCCGATCATCAGCAGCACGCTGAGCACAATCACCATGATCCGGACGATGTCGATGTTGAGCGCCCCGATGTGGATCCCGGTCGAGAACGAGATGAAGGACGACGTGTTGTAGTCGCGATACGACGCTCCGAACAGCAGGAGCATGGTGTTCTCGAGCAGGAACGACACTCCCAGGGCCGTGATCAGTGGCGCGATGCGGGGTGCGTCGCGCAACGGCCGGTAGGCGAAGCGCTCAATGGCCACACCGAGGGCGCCGACTCCCCCGCCGGCGAGTAGGAACATGACGAAGATGACGATCGGCACCGGTACCGTCAGCGCCGCCGGCCCGCCGAACCATTGCAGGACGAAGTAGCCCACGAACGCGCCCACCATGTACAGGTCGCCGTGGGCAAAGTTCAGGAGCTTGAGCACGCCGTAGACCATCGAGTAGCCCAGCGCGACGAGGGCGTACAGGCCGCCCTGGGTGAGTCCATTCACCAGTTCCTGGGTGAATTTGGTCATACCGTGCCGATCGTGGCAACCCTACCGTCGGGTCGCGGCGCGCGCTGGCCTGGCGCGCGCCGCAACCGCGGTCAGCTCATCCGGTCACGAGTTGGTGACCAGGGTGTACTTGCCCTGCGGGTTGACCTTGAACAGGAACCACTTGGCCGCGATCAGATCGCCACGAGTGTCGAAATGGATCGGCTGTCCCAAGATCGAGGTCGGCTCGCTGGTCTGCTTGACCGCGGACAGCACGCTGCTCCGGGTCGGGGTCCCGGACTTGCACGCCGAGGCGATTGCCTGATCGAGCACGTGGGTCGCGGCATACACCGGGGGCCCGAACGTCCCGAACTTCGGGAACGCCGTCTTGGCGGCCTGCACGATCGAGGCATCGGCCGGAATCGCGGTGATGTCCGGTCCGAACGACGACACGTAGGAGCCCGGGGTCGTGAACGCGCTGGGCGAGAACATGCCGTCGGTTCCGACGATCGTCGCGTTCTTGTGCTGCTCGGCGAGGTTCTTGCCGAACTGCTGGCCGTTCGCCGCGACCTGCCAGGGCAGCACGACCACGGTGGTGTCCGAGCTGACCTTCGCCACCAGCGAGGAGAAGTCGGTCACCTTCTGGCTCACCGACTCGTGGTCGACCTTGATCCCGGCCTTCTCGAACACCGGGGTCATCGCTGACACCAGCCCGGTCGAGTAGACCTCCTGGTCGTCGACGATCATCAGCTTCTTCGGATGCAGGTGCTTGACGACGAAGGCCGCGTCCTCCGGACCCTGCACGTCGTCGCGCGAGACCGTGCGGAAGAACGTTGGGTTCTTCCCGGACGAGGTGAGCGTCGGGTTGGTGGCCGAGCCTGAGATGAACACCAGGCCGGCGCGTCCGAACAGCGGTCCGACCGCCTCGACTTCTTGGCTGCCCGCCGGCCCGACCACGCCAACGATCTTCGAGTTCGAGATGAACTGCTGCGTCACCGTGGTGGCCTGCGCCGGCATCAGCTGCGTGTCGCCCTGAACCAGCGTGATGTCGGTGCCGTTGGCCTTGTTGTCGTCCTGGATGGCGAGCTTGGCGAAGGCCAGCTGCTCCTGCCCCAGCACCGCCACCTGGCCGGTGAGCGGGGCCTCGATGCCGATCGACGCCGTGCAACTCTTGGAGCCGCTCCCGCCGCTGGCGGCCTGTGTCGAGCTGCCGCTGCTGGCGCTGCTCTTGCTGCTACTGCTGCTGCTCCCACAACCGGCCGTGACCAACGCCGTCACGACCATGGCTGCGAGGCTGATGCGTACCTTCATCGGTGCTTCGAACCTCCTCCTCTAGTGCTGCGTATGGGGTGTCGCCGATGGCGGTGGGCCCGGATAGGCCGGCGTGCCGTCGGGGTAGTACGCGACCGCCGGCGAGCCGGCCGGCCGGAACACCGCAACCAGGCGCATGAAGTCCTGGCCTGTGTTCTCCAGGCAGTGCACGGTCCGCGCCGGTAGCTCGATGCACGAGCCGGCGCTGAGCGGAGCGTGCTCGCCGCCCGCGTGGAACGTACCCTCGCCATCGAGCACGTAGATGACCTCGTCGTAGGTGTGGAAGTGCTCGGGCGCCCGGGCGGTTGGGATGTAGCCGACGAAATGCGTGGCCGATCGCAGTCCGGTGGTGGGGTCGGCGATGATCCGATAGGAGCGCTCGGCGGTGGCCTGTCGGGCTTCCTGGTCGGCCAGCCGCCGCACGGTCACGCGCTCGCGACGCTCAGCGTGCCCGGGCGCGGGATCCGGGATCCGGACCGAGACGAGGCGCATCGGCGCAGAGCCGGTGTTCTCGAGCTCGTACTCCTCGCCGGGACCCAGGTTGGCGCCCGTCTCGGGCTCGAGCGGGTGGCGCTCAGCGCAGCGCCGCAGCTCGCCGACGCCCGTGACCACGAACAGCACCTCCTCGCACGCGTCGGTGGCGCGCAATGCCCGCTCGCGCAGACCGATATCGATCACTGCCTGCTTAAGCACGCTGTCCGTTACCCGCACGCGGCGAAATTCGGCCCGCCGCGCCGACCACCTACCGTGCGCGAAGCTCGCGTCATCCTCAGCCGAACGCTCATGGCGCGCCCAGCGTAAGCCAACTAGTCTTGCGATTGCGTTATGGCGCAGACCGTGGACCACCTCGACGTAGCCGCGGCGCGGGACCGCTTCTCGGTGTTGAAAAGCGGGTTCCTGTTCTTCGACGCGCCCGGCGGCTCGCAGGTCCCCGACGAGGTGGGCGAGGCGGTGGCGCGTGCCATGCGTGAGGCGAGCGCCAACCTCGGCGCCGTCTATGAGACCAGCCGCCGGGTCGGGCGAATCCTCGAGCAGGCCGAGTTCCGGGCGGCTCGCTTCCTCGGCTGCGAACCGCACGAGGTGATCTTCGGCGCGAACATGACCTCGCTCGACTTCATGCTCTCGCGCACGGCGGCGCGGGCGTTTCAGGCTGGCGACGAGATCCTCGTCTCCGCGCTCGACCACGACGGCGGGGTGGCGCCTTGGCTCGAGCTGGCCCGGGACCGGGATTTGGTCGTGCGGACGGTCGAGCTGCGGGAGGACACGTCGCTGGACTACGAGGATCTCGAGTCGAAGCTGAGCGAGCGGACCCGGGTGGTGGCCTTCGCCTGGGCCTCGAACGCGGTCGGGACCGTGGTCGACGCGCGCCGGGTGTGCGAGCTGGCGCGCCGCGCCGGTGCGCTGGCCTGGATCGACGCCGTCCACTACGCCGCCCACAGGCCGATCGATGTGCGGGCGATCGGCGCCGATGTGCTCATCTGCTCGCCCTACAAGTTCTGCGGGCCGCATCTCGGGGTGGCCCATGGCCGGGCCGAGGTGATCGAGCAGTGGCGTCCCTACAAGGCCCGGCCGGCGCCGAGCACGCCTCTGGGCCGGCGCTTCGAGACCGGAACCCCGCCGTTCGAGCTGCTCGCCGGGTTGGGCGCGGCGATCGACTATCTGGACTCGATCGGCGGCTTCGAGCTGATCATGCCCTACGAGCGCTCGTTGGGCGAGCGCTTCCTCGCCGGCATCAGCGACGCGGTGAGCGTCTACGGACTACCCGGGATGGACGGCCGGGTGCCGACGTTCCTCGTCAACGTGGCCGGCGTGCCCGCCGCCGAGGTCGCCACGCGGCTGGCCGAGCAGCGGATGGCCGTCTGGGCGCACGACTCCTGGTACTCACTCGGCCTCGTGGGACGTCTGGGGTACGAAGACCAGGCGGTGCGGATTGGATTCATCCACTACAACACGGTGGACGAGGTCGACCAGCTCGTGGCCGCGCTAAACCGGCTCGCATAGGCCCGCGCTCGCCGGGGGGTGTGGCGCCCGCGCTCGCCGGGGGGTGTGGCGCCCGCGCTCGCCGGGGGGTGTGGCGCCCGCGCTCGCCGGGGGTGTGGCGGATTTCCCTCGTTATCGGCGGGATTTTTCGCCACGGCCCCGAAGCGCGCGCGGGTTCCCCCTGCCCTTGACCGGCCAGGTACTATTACGTTATGCGATACATCGGGGAACGATCTAACGACCCGTCGCTGCTGGTCATGACCAGCCTGGCCGACGGCCCCAAGCACGGGTACGCCATCACGACCGACATCAAAGCGTTCTCCGGCGTGGCCCTCGGACCGGG
>JAFAZZ010000361.1 GCA_019239375.1 Solirubrobacterales bacterium
GCGAGCATCTTCATGGGTGACACGGGCTCGCTCGGGATCGGCGGCGCGATCGCGGGCCTGGCGATCATGACCAACACCGAGGTGCTGCTCATCCTGCTCGGGGGGATCTTCGTGATCGAGGCGCTGTCGGTGCTCATCCAGGTGTTCTCGTTTCAGATGTTCCGCAAGCGGGTGTTCCTGATGGCGCCGATCCACCACCACTTCGAGCTGCAGGCGTGGTCGGAGACCAAGATCATCCTGCGCTTCTGGATCGTCGCGGCCGCCTGCGCCGCGATCGCCTTCACGGTGTACCGCCTGAGCATACGTGGGTAAGCCCCGCCCGCCGCTCCCGCCCGGGCCGTACCTGGTGGTGGGACTGGCGCGCTCGGGCGTGGCCGCCGCGACGGCGCTGCGTGCCCACGGCGCCGAGGTGATCGGGGTCGACGCGGGCGGATCAGGGCGACCCGGGCTAGCGGAGGCGGCCGGAAGGCTTCGCGAAGCGGGCGTCGAAGTACGGCTCGATGCGTCAGGCGTCGATCTTGCCGCCCGCGCCAGGACGCTCATCAAGAGTCCCGGCGTACCCCAGGACGCGCCCGTGGTGGGCGCGGCGCGGGCACGTGGCGCCACGGTGCTCGGCGAGCTCGAGCTCGCCTGGCGCCTCATCCCTAACCAGTTCGTGGCGGTGACCGGGACTAACGGAAAGACCACCACCACCGAGTGGATCGGCCATGTCCACAGCGAGGCCGGGCTACCCGTGGCGGTCGCTGGGAACGTCGGCACGGCGGCTTCGTCTCTGGTCAGCGGCCTTCAGGCCGACGTCACCGTGGTGTGCGAGGCGTCCTCGTTTCAGCTCGAGGACACGATCTCATTCTCGCCCGAGGCCGCGGTCCTCCTCAATTTGACCCCAGATCACCTCGACCGGCACGGTACCTACGAGGACTATGCGGCCGCCAAGCTGCGCATATTCGCCAACCAGGGCAACGACGACGTGGCGGTAGCGCCGGCCGACCTGCCCGTGGAGGACCTCGGCGGCTGCGCCCGGCGCGTGGAGTTCGGCTCCGGGCCTGGGCCGGAGCTGGCCGAACGGGCGGGCCATCTGTGGTGGGACGAGCAGCCGCTCATCCGCGTCGAGGAGATCGCGCTGCCCGGCGCGCACAACCGCGAGAACGCCATGGCCACCGCGGCGGTGTGCCTGGCACGCGGCATCGACGGCGAGGCCGTGGCCAGCGGTCTGCGCACGTTCGCAGGCGTCCGCCACCGCCTCGAAAAGATCGCCGTTCAGAATGGCGTGAGCTGGATCAACGACTCCAAGGCGACGAATGTGGCCAGCACGATCGTGGCGCTCCGCTCGTTCCCTGACGCTGTCCACCTGATCGCCGGCGGCCGCGGAAAGCAGCAGGACTTCTCGCCGCTCGCCCCGCCGGTCGCCGAGCGCTGCGCAGCGGTGTACTTGATCGGCGAGGCGGCGGGCGATCTGGCAGCCGCGCTCGCGTCCGTCGGCGTCCCGCTGCACCAGGCCGGCGACCTGGAGCGCGCGGTGGCGCTCGCCCGCAGCGCCGCCGGCGCTGGCGACACCGTGCTCCTATCGCCGGCCTGCGCGAGCTTTGACCAGTACGTCGACTTCGAGGCCCGTGGCGAGCACTTTCGGGCGCTCGTGGAGCGCAGCTGATGGCGCGGGCCGAGGCCGCGCGCTCGCGAGCCCGAAGCTCCGCCCGCGGCGCGATCGGAGCGAGCACGAGCGCGCCCCAGAGGCGGCGACGCCCCCGCCCGGCGGCGCGACGGCTTGCCCCGCCGCTCGAGCATCGCATCTTGATGACCGCCACGCTGTGCCTGCTGGCGTTCGGCGCGGTGATGGTCTACAGCGCGTCGTCACCACTGGGCGTTCTCTCTCGGGGCGGCAGCGGCACGGGGCAGTTCGTGCGGTATCTGGCCTTCGGCGCCGCCGGCCTGGCCGCGATGCACGTGCTCGCGCGCCGGGGCCTCGAGATCTTCACCCCTCGGCTGGTCACGGCGTTGCTGCTCGGCTCGTTCGTGCTGCTCCTCCTCGTGCTGGTGCCCGGCTTCGGAGTGGCGGTCTACGGTGCGCGGCGGTGGTTCTCGGCTGGCCCGATCCAGTTCCAGCCTTCAGAGCTGATGAAGCTCGCGCTCGTCCTGTACGCGGCTCGCTACTTGGCGGAGCACCCCAAGCGGATGCGGAGCTTCCGCGAGGCCGTGGCGCCGATCGCCGTGGTGGCCGGTCCCGCCTGTCTGTTGATCGTGGTCGAACCCGACCTGGGAACGACCCTGGTCGTCGCCTTCACGATGGCCGCGCTGCTGATCGCCGCCGGTATGCCGATGCGCTACGTAGCCGCGCTGGCCGGGATCGTCGCGGTATGCGTGATCCTGCTCGCCATCGCCCAGCCCTACCAGCGGGCGCGCCTGACCTCGTTCCTGCATCCGTGGGCCA
>JAFAZZ010000316.1 GCA_019239375.1 Solirubrobacterales bacterium
GAGCCGCCCCGCCGCACCGAGCCGCCCCGCCCCCCCCGAGCCGCCGAAGCCGTCCCGCCCCTGAGCCGCCCCGACCCCCCCCGCTGAGCCGCCGCCTTGAATAGCGCGTTCGCTCAGCCGTACAGCTGACTGGCATATTTGCGCCGGTACTCCTGCTGAGCGTGGAGCACCCGTAAGACATAGGCGCGCGTCTCGGGGAACGGGATGTCGGAGACGGTGAACCTCCGCCCGTCGGCCCGCGCTTCGCCGAGCCACCGGTCCACGTTGGACTCGCCGCCGTTGTAGGCGGCCAGCGCCAGCGTCACGTTCCCGCCGTATTCGTCCAGCAGGTAGCGCAGGTAGTAGCTGCCGTAGGCAATGTTGACCGCGGGCGTGTTCAGGTCGCTGGTCGTGAACGTGGTCGCCCCGGAGCGCCGGGCCAGGAACGAAGCCGTCTGGGGCATGATCTGCATCGGCCCGACCGCGCCGGCAGCCGAATCGCGCGGCTCGAACTTCGTCTCGGCATAGATCACGGCCGCGACGAGGGCCGGATCGAGGTGTTTGTCGGCCGCCTGCTGGCGGATCACACCGGCGTAGCTGAGCGGCAGCGAGAGATCGTTGACCGCCTTGCGCAGCAGTGGCATCGTGAGGATGACGCCGAGCGCCACGGCCAGCGTGCCGAATCCGAGCAGGAGCAGCCGGCGCCGACGGCGGCGGGCGGCAGCTCGCCGGCGTCCAGCACCACCCCCCGCTCCTCCACGGGGCGCGCGTGATCGCGCAGCAACATCAATCGCGGACGGACTCACGACCCCAGCATCTCAAGCAGCTCCGACAACTTCGAGTCCAGCTCGTCAACCGTACCGTCATTGACGACGACGTACGTCGCACGGTGCGCCTTTTCCTGCTGGGTCAGCTGGCGCGCCGAGCGCTCCACGAGCGCCTCGTGCCCCCGCGCCTCGGCCCGTGAAGCCCGCAGCTCCTCGGAGGCCACCACCGCGATTGTGGCGTCGAAGACGTCCTCCATCCCCGCCTCGAACAGCAGCGGCACCTCCACCACAGCGGCCCGCGGCGGCTCTGGACGGCGCTCCAGATCGGCACGCCACTGCGCCATCCGCGATCCCACGCGCGGCCAGAGCAGCTCCTCGAGCCACACGCGGTCCTCGTCGGTGGCGAAAGCGCGCTGCGCCAAGACGGGTCGGTCTACCTCACCGTCCGAGACCACCGCTTCGCCGAAGCGCGACCGCACCGCATCCACCACCTCGGGTGAGGCGTAGAGCTCGTGCACGACGCGGTCGGTCGACAGGACGGCCGCGCCCGCACGCGCGAGCGCGTCTAGAGCCGTCGATTTGCCGGCGCCGATCCCGCCGGTCAGCCCGAGGAACGCGGTCCGCCCGGGGCCCGGAGGCGAGAAGCGATCAGACGGCCGGCCCAGAACCGGAGGGCTCGTCGGCCCCGGCCGCCTCGGACTCGGCTCCGCGCGTTTCATCGTCGGCGTCGGAGTCCGCCGGCGCCGCGTCGGCGCCCGCGAATACGTCCTCGGACAGGCCCAGCTCGGGCACGTTGTCGAGGTCGGCGGCATCACCGTCGGCCGGCGCGGTGATCGGCCGCACGGGCAGGACCTGGCCCTCGACCCGCTTGATCGAGAGCGACAGGCGCCGGCGCTCAGAATCGATCTCGAGGATCTTGACCCGGACCGGATCGCCCGGCTGAATGATCTCGCGCGGGTTCTCAACGTGGTGCTGGGCGAGCTCGGAGATGTGCACGAGGCCCTCGACGCCGTCGAGGATCTCGACGAAGGCGCCGAACGTGACGACCTTGGTCACCGTCCCCTCGAGCTCGTCGCCGACGTTGTAGGTGTCGACCACGCGCTGCCACGGGTCCTCCTGGGTCTGCTTGAGCCCCAACGAGATGCGCTGGCGCTGGCGGTCGATGTCGAGCACCTTGACCGTGACCTTGTCGCCAATCGACAGGATTTCGCTCGGATGGTTCACGTGCGACCAGGACAGCTCGGATATGTGGATGAGGCCGTCGATTCCATCCAAGTCCACAAACGCCCCGAAATCGACGATGTTCGAGATCGTCCCCTCCACGACCTGGCCGGGTTGCAGTCGGTCGAGAATCCGCTCGCGGTCCTCCTTGCGCTGCTCCTCGAGCACCGCGCGGCGCGACAGGACGACGTTGTTTCGCGAGCGATTGAGCTCGATCACCTTGCACTCGATCGTCTGGCCCATGTACTCGTCGAGGTTCGGGACCCGGCGGATGTCGACGAGCGACGCCGGTAGGAAGCCGCGCACGCCAAGGTCGATGATCAGCCCGCCCTTGACCACTTCGATCACGCCGCCCTCGACCGGCTCGCCGGACTCGGCGGCGGCCTCGATCCGGCGCCAGGCCTTCTCGAACCGGGCCCGCTTCTTGGACAGGATCAGGCGGCCGTCCTGGTCCTCCTTGGTGAGGACGAGGGCGTCGACCTCCTCGCCGAGCGAGACCTCGTCTCCTGGGTCGACCGACTTGCGGATCGAGAGTTCCGAGGCCGGGATGACGCCCTCGGACTTGTAGCCGATGTCGACCAGCACCTCGTCGTTGTCGATACGGACGACGTGACCCGTGACCACGTCACCTTCCTGGAAGGGATGGACGGTTGCGTCGTAGTTGGGAACGATCTGGCCGTCGATCTCGAGCAGGAGACCGTTCGAACCTTCCACGACCTTCGCGACCGATTGATCGGTGGCGGGATTAAGCGTTGTGGTTGAAGACATGCGTCAGCGGAGGATAGCCGCAGTTTGGGGGATGAGCGCACTGGGGCGCCCTCCCTATCATCCGCTGCCGATGCCCACCAGAGCGACCAAACGCGGCGATCAGCGGACGCGTCTGGAGCGCGACTGCGACGTGCTGATCTGCGGGGCGAGCTTCGCCGGCCTGGCCGTGGCGCGCGAGCTGGCCGGCACCGGCGCCGACGTGCTGGTAATCGACCGCTACGAGATCGGGGAACGGCAGACGTCGGCGTGCGGCATCCCTACGGCCTGGCTAGAGCAGCTCGATCTGCACGCCGCGTTGCAGCAGACATTCGGCGAGCTCGTGATCCACACGCCCTACACGACAGTCGACTACCGGCTGCCGTGGACCTTCTCCACCTTCGACTACCGGACCTTGTGCAGCCTGCTGGCCGACCAGGGCGCCTTCACGTTCGAGACGGCCAAGGTCAACGGCCGCGCCGGCCGTACCGTGCGCACGGACCGCGGTGAGATCCGTGCGCCGCTGATCGTCGACGCGCTTGGCTGGCGGCGCGTGCTCGGCGCGGGGCCCAACATCCAGCCCCCGGACGCGCTCCTCTCCCGTGGGCTCGAGGTCCATCCGCCTGGCGCGGGAACCGACATGGAGATCTGGATCGACCGCTCCTGCGTTCCGGCTGGCTACGGCTGGAGCTTCCCGGCCGGCGAGGAGGTGAGGATCGGCGTCGGGTCATTCGACCCGCGCTTCCACGTCAGAGACCCGACTGAGCGCTTGGCCGGCGAGCTCGATGCGCCCGCGGTTCGCTACCAGGGCAACTGGATCCCGCACGCCCTGCGCGAGGCCGTCGAGGACGGTGTGTTCTTCGTTGGTGACTCGGCCGGTCACTGCCTGCCGCTAACCGCGGAGGGGATCCGGACCGCGCTCTACTTCGGGCTCGCCGCCGGGCGCGAGATGCACGCCGCCCTGGCCGGGCAGCGGACGGTCCCGGAGGCTCTCGGGCGCTACCGCGCTTTCAGCGCGTCACACGCGACTGCGTTCCGCTGGATGCTCCGCGCGCAGCGGCTGATCCCGCGCGTGGCCCCGCGGTTGCTGGCGGGATCTCTGCGGGCCATGCAAAGCCGGCGATTCCTTGACTGGGCCTTCGGCCACTACCTGGAGATCGCCCACCCGCGCTTCGTCTCGGCCCAGCCGGGTGGCCAGCGGACGCAGGTCAGCTTCGCCTGATCACGATAGTGCGTCCGGCAAACGCCCAGTTGCCCCAGCTGTCAATGGCGCGCACCAGCACGCGGTAGCTCCCGGGCAGCTTGAAGGTGTGAGACACACGCCGGCCGAAGCCCATCCGGCCGTCGCCGAAGAACCACTGGAAGCCGATCAGCCGGCCCTGGGGCGCCGACCCGTGGGCGCTGAGCGACACCAAGCGCCCGAGCGGCCGTTGACGGGCCAGCGCGAACCACAGCGAGTCCGGCCTGGCCCGCGGCTTGCACCCGCTGTCAGCGTTGCTCCATTCCTCCTGAAGGAAGAAGTGACCGCCGTGGATGCTCTCGTTCCAGGCGGTCAGGCCGGACCCTCCGAGGTTGGAGCCGAATTGCATCAGACACAGGTCGCCGTCCTCATTGCCTTGCGCGTCAGTCCAGGCATCGCCATCCGGATCGGTGACCATCTCGTTGTGCTCGTGGCTGATGGTTGAGATGGTGGGGTCGGCCGGGCTCGAGTTCGGCCGCGGGTTGGTCGACAGGCAGTGGCCGGGAACCGCGTTGTACGGGATGATTGCGTAGAGAACTCCGGCGTCGGTCTCCGAGTGATAGCCGCAGTACCCGCTCACGCTGCCTCCGAGCGCGCAACTCGAGGAGTCCGCGTCGGTGCAGCTGCCCAGGCCGTTCGGAGTGATCAGGAAGTACACGTCACGGCTCGAGGTCGGCAGGTGCTCGGCGGCGATGACATGCTGGATCTCCGCCTCGAGCTGAGCGTCGGTCAGGCACACCGTCCAACCGGGTCCTGTGGGCGGCTCGGTGCAGCCGTTGCCCGGGAGCGGATCGGTCGCGACCGTGGCGCCGCCGTAGGTCGAGTCGTAGGCCGCGGGCCCGTCCGCGTCGTGGTACTGGCCGCTCAGGCTGTAGACGTTGGTGGTCTTGTGGCTGTCCGCCGCCACGTCGATGAGGAACGTCTCGATCAGCGACTCGTAGCCGGGCTCGAACGTGAGTCCCGAGCCGGCAGGCTCCCAGAAGATCGGATGGCTGCGGTTCGACTGGAGAACCGGGCCTCCGTGGTAGGGCAGATTGATCGAGCGCGCGGCGACACGCGCGTTCGGCTGCGTCACTGTCGGGACATCGCGGATCAGGCCGCTGAGGCTGTTCGCCTGCGCCGGCCCTGAGAGGGCTAGCGCCGCAGCGAGCGCCGCAGCCGTCGCCATGAGCGAGCGCGCGGTCATTTAGCCGTGAGCCAATCCTGCCCGACACCGACCTCGACCGCCAGCGGGGGGTCCATCTCGAACGCCTCCCCCATCTGCTCTACGGCGATCCGGCTTACCGCGTCGGCCTCCGCGGCCGGCCCCTCGAATAGGAGCTCGTCGTGGATCTGGAGGATCATGCGCGAGCGCAGACCGGCCTGCTTTACCGCCTGGTCGCAGCGCACCATCGCCACCTTCATGATGTCGGCGGCGGTCCCCTGGATCACCATGTTGACGGCGAACCGCTCGCCCTGCTTGCGCAGCTCCCACCTGCGGGCGCGCAGCTCCGGCACCTGGCGGCGACGGCCGAAGAGGGTGGACACGTAGCCGTGCTCAGTCCCCTGCGTGATGGTGTCCTCGATCCACCGTGCCACGGCCGGGAATCCGGCCATGTAGCGCTGGATGAACTCCTCCGCCTCCTCCTGCGGGATGTCGAGGCGATCGGCCATCCCCCACGCGGAGAGGCCGTAGACGATGCCGTAGTTGATCATCTTGGATTTAGATCGCATCCCCGGGTCGATCTGCTCCGGTTTAACCCCAAACACGCGGCGGGCCGTCGCGGTGTGGACGTCTTCGCCCTTGCGGAAGATTTCCTTCAGCGCGTCCTCGCCGGCGATGTGGGCCAGGAGCCGCAGCTCCACCTGCGAATAGTCCGCCGATACCAGCAGGTTTCCCGGTTCCGCGACGAAGCAGGCGCGGATCTCCCGTCCCAGCGGGGTACGGATCGGGATGTTCTGGAGGTTCGGGTTGTTGGACGAGAGCCGGCCGGTGGTGGCAGCGGTCTGATTGAAGGTGGTGTGGATCCGCCCGTTCTTGTCGATGAGTAGCGGGAGGGCGTCCAGGTACGTTTGGGCCAGCTTGGTCAGTTCGCGCCAGCGCTCGATCTTGGGGATCACCGGGTGCTCATTGCGGATCGCTTGGAGCACGCGCGCGTCGGTCGAGTAGCCGGTCTTGCCGCGCCGCTTGCGCGACAGCCCGAGCCTGCCGAACAGCACCTCCTCGAGCTGCTTGGGTGACCCGAGTGTGAACTCCTCGCCGCACATGCCGAAGATCTCGCGTTCGAGCTCGTCCGCCTCCGCCTTGACGCGAGCCGAGATCTCGCGCAGGCGGTCGGTGTCGAGCTTGCAGCCGGCGCGCTCCATCTCCCGCAGGACCCGCACCAGCGGGAGCTCGACGTTCTCGAACAGCGCGATGAGCCCGCGACCGCGGATCTCGTCTCGCTGCCACGCGGCCAGGGCGCTCATCAACAGGGCGTCCGCGCCGGCCTCGTCCTTAAGATCGGTGCCCAGGCCTCGCTCCTCGGTGAGCTCCCGAAATGGATAGGCGCGACGGGCCGGCTCGAGCAGGTATGCGGCCACCTCGGTGTCGTGCGCGAGGTTGGCCGGAACCTGCCCGAGCGCCTTGGCTTCGTGAGCGATGGCCGGCCGCCTGGCGATCGCGTGCACCACGTCGTCGGGCTTCTGGCACACGCCCACGAGCACTTCGTTCGAGCCGTCTGTGTGGATGGCGAACCGCCACGCCTCCTCGGGCGAGAACAGCTGGTCGGGCGGCGTCTCCGGCGCTTTGACGGCGATGGTCAGCGGGCGGTCGGGCAGGCGCCCGAGGTCCTCGACGGTGACCTTGCGCAGACGTGCGCTGAGGGCGCGCTCGGCCTCGGGGGCCGGGGCGGCAGCGTCGGCCGAGCCGAGTGCCTCCTCCAAACGGCGCAGCGGCTCGCGCAGCTCGAACTTGCGGAAGGTGTCACGCAGCCTGGAGCGATCCGGGGCGGCCGCCGCGAATGTCTGGAGGTCGAGCTCGACGCCGATGTCGCGCTTGGCCGTGGCCAGCTGCTTCGACACACGGGCCGCCTCGGCGTGCTCGGTCAGGTTCTGCTTGCGCTTGGCCCCGCTGATGTCGTCGATGTGCTCGAGCACGTCCTCGAGCGTTCCGAAGCGCTGCAGCAGCTCGGCGGCAGTCTTGTCGCCGATCCCGGGCACGCCAGGGATGTTGTCGCTGGTGTCGCCTTTGAGGCCGATGAAGTCGGGGATCAGCTCCGGCGGGATCCCGTAGCGTTCGATCACACCCTGGCGGTCATACACCCGCGTGTCCGTAATCCCCCGTGAGGTGGTCATGATCTTGACCGCGCCATCGTCGACCAGCTGGTAGGCGTCACGGTCGCCCGTGACCACCATCACCTGGATCGGCGGCTCCGCCTTGCGGGCCTGCTCGACGATCGACGCGATAACGTCGTCGGCCTCGTAGCCGTGGACCCTCAGGTTTCGGTAGCCGAACGCGTCGACCAGCGGCTCGAGATGCGGCCACTGCTCCTTGAGCAGGTCGGGCCGGGTCGTGCGCTGCGCCTTGTAGTCGGCATAGACCTCCTTGCGGCCGGTGTCCCCCGCATCCCACACCACCACGGTCGCCTTGGGCCCGTAGTCGGTGAGGATCTTGACCAGCATCGACGCGAAGCCGAAGATCGCGTTGGTCGGCATGCCGGTCGACGTCGCGATCGACTCGGGCAACGCGAAGAACGCACGGTACGCCAGGCTGTTCCCGTCGATCAGGAAGAGCTCGTCGGGGCGGTTACGCGCTGTCACTCGTGTCAGGCTATCTCGCGGCGTGGCCGCAACACCAAGTGCCCAATACAGCATCACGCTCAGGGTGGAGATCGAGCACCGCCCGGGCATGCTCGGAAAGGTGGCGAGCGCGATCGGCGACGCCGGCGGCACGATCGGCGCCGTCGATTTGGTCAAGGTCGAGCTCGACCACACCATCCGCGACATCACGGTCGAGACCGGAGACGCGTCCGACTGGCCGCGGCTGACCGCCGCGGTCGACGCGGTCCCGGGCGCCCGGGTGCTCGACACCACCGACCGGACGTTCCTGCTCCACGCCGGGGGCAAGATCGAGCTGCGCAACAAGAGCCCGGTCAAGACCCGCGACGACCTCTCGATGGCGTACACGCCCGGAGTGGCCAGGGTGTGCCGAGCCATCTTCGAGGATCCCGACAAGGCTTTCCAATACACGATCAAGCGCAACATGGTCGCGGTCGTCTCCGACGGGACCGCGGTGCTCGGCCTGGGCGACATCGGACCGTGCGCCGCCATGCCGGTCATGGAGGGCAAGGCGATGCTGTTCAAGGAGTTCGGCGGCGTCGACGCCTTCCCGGTATGCCTGGATGCGCGCGAGGTCGATGAGATCGTTGCCGTGGTGCGGGCGATCGCGCCCGGCTTCGGCGGGATCAACCTGGAGGACATCTCGGCGCCGCGATGCTTCGAGATCGAAGACCGCCTCAACGCCGCGCTCGACATCCCCGTGTTCCACGACGATCAGCACGGGACGGCCGTGGTGGTGCTGGCCGCGCTCTTGAACGCGCTGCGGTTGACCGGGCGGATCATGGCGGACCTGCGGATCGTCGTGGTCGGACTCGGCGCTGCCGGCGTCGCGGTAACGAAGATCCTGCTGGAGGCGGGCGCGAGGAACATCATCTGCTGCGATTCCCGCGGCGCGGTATCGGTGGAGCGCGTCGACTATCTGGACGGGAGCCTGCCGTCGGTCAAGCGAGCGCTGGCGTCGGTGACGAACCCTGAGCGGCGGTCGGGCGCGGTAGTCGACGTACTCGAAGGCGCGGATCTGCTAGTCGGGGTCTCTGGCGCACGTGTGTTGCCGGCGTCCGCGCTGGCGCGCATGAACCCGGATCCCATCGTGTTCGCGCTGGCCAATCCAGACCCCGAGGTCGCGCCCGAGGAGGCGATCAGGTATACGCGGATCATCGCCACCGGTCGCTCGGATTACCCGAACCAAATCAACAACGTGCTCTGCTTCCCGGGGGTATTCCGTGGCGCCCTCGACGTGCGCGCCAGACAGATCACCGAGTCGATGAAGACGGCGGCAGCGCGCGCCATCGCCGACATCGTGACCGACGCGGAGCTGCGCGAGGACTACATCATCCCGTCGGTGTTCAACCGTGAGGTGGCGCCCGCAGTTGCGGCCGCGGTGGCGGCTGAAGCGCGAGCAAGCGGCACGGCCGAGGGCGGCGCCGAATCCGGGTTCGGCTCGACCGAGGAGTTCTGGCCAGTTCGCTGACGCGGCGCTCGGGCGGTGGCCTTGCCGCTGACGCGGCGCTCGGGCGGCGGCCTAACAGCAGATACGGCTCCGGCGGCGGCCCAACCACACGCCAACCGGCGGGTGGCGAAGTCGGGCGCGGCTTCAAGCGACGATGCTCTGCCAGAACGTCAGTCGCCCTGCGACGATGCCGTAGACGCCGTAGCGGCGCAGCGTGGTGTCACCGTTGCCATCGATGCTGTAGGTGCCGAGCACGCTGGGGCGATCGCGGGTGGCGAACAGCGCCGCCCGCACCTGCGAGCGCACGGCGGGCTTGGTGCCGTGCTCGGTCGCGCGGTCGATCGCGCTCAGCAACAGGCTCATTGCCTCGTAGCCGAAGATCGAGCCCGGCTGCAGCGACCCGTAGCGGTGGTCAAAGGCGGCGGTGAACGCGCGCGCCGCTGCAGGGTACTCGCGGGGGTCGAGCGACGGCCCGGTGATCACCACGCGGGAGTCGACGGCCAGCGGGATGCCGCCGTGCGCCGGATCGGCGTACGTTGTCTCGGCCAGACCGGCCGAGCCGAAGATCTTCACCTCGGGCATCGCGGCGACGAGCTGCGTGGTCAGCGGCACCGCGCCCGACTCGGTATCGGCACTGATCAGCACGCAATCCGGGTGCATCTGCGCCACGCCAAGAGCCAGCGGCTGATAGCTGGTGGCGCCGCGCACAAAGGCCTGGATCCCGATCACCCGCAGGCCGGCCTTCTGCGCCGTGACCAGGTAGCTGCGCGCGGTGTCGGCGCCGTCCACCTCTCCGTCATCCAGCACGTAAACCCGTGTGCAGCCCATGCTCTGCTGCAGCCGAACTTGGGCGATGGCCTGAACCGTGTCGTTGGGCACCACCCGCACGAAAGTGCGTACCCCAGAGGGGTAGTACTTCTGTGGCTCGCCCGGGAAGGCGCCCGGGGCGCTCGAGGTCAATCCCACCGCAGCGCTGGTGGGGCTGACCTGCGCGATCCCGGCGCGGTTGAGCGGCGGGATCGAGATCGCGCTCGCGCCCGAGTTGACCTCCCCGACGTAACCGATCGTGGTCGGATCGAGCACGGCGGCTCGGGCATTGATGGTGGTCTGACCGGGATCCCAGCCGCCCCGCTGGACGGTGGCGTCATCCAACACCTTGAGCGCGATCTGATACTCGCCGACGCGGCCGTGCGCCTGCGCCGAGGCCAGGCGCACGCCGTCCACGACAGCCATGCCGCTTGCGCGCGAGGCGCCGCTGAGCGGCGCGCTCACGTAGACGGTGAGGGTCTTGCCGCGGATCCGGGTTGCGCCGGTTGCGGCCCTGTCCTTCGATCCGCACCCGGACAGCGCGGCCGCCGCCGCAAGCGTGGCCGCCGCGGCTCTCGCGCACTTCAGCGCCCACATCGGCCGCGCAGCCAGCCTCACCCCTGGACTTGCGCGAACGAAACCAGCTTGCCGCGCTGCAGGCGGCCGAACACGAACGGGGCGATGTTCGTGTCGCCACTCGAGTTCATCGAGTACGTGCCCAGGACCGACTGACGGTTCTTCAGAGCCAGGAAGTCGTGCACGACCGTCGAGCGGTTGTTGGCCTGCGCGCCGGCCTCGCGCAGCACCGCCACCACGGCGGACATCGCCTCGTAGCCGAAGATGGCCTGCGGGCCGGGGGCATGGCCAAAGCGCGAGGTGAACTCCGAGACGAACCTCAGGCCGGCCTGGGGCAGGTCGGGAGCGCGGAAGCCGGGGGTGGAGACGACCAGATTGCGGACGGCCGAGGACAGCCCCCCGGCCAACGTCTGGTCGTACACTCCCGAGGGCCCGAACAGCTTGATCGCGGGGTTCGACCCGGCGGCCTGGTCGAAGAAGCGCGTCGCCGCAGCGATCGAGTTCGTCCCGTAGAACACGCCGTCGGCTCCGGCCTGGCTGCCCACCACGCTGAGCTTGCCGGCCGCGTCGCTCTTGACGGCGTTAGCGATGGCCGAGCCGTAAGCCCGGCCGTCGTCAGCCACGTACAGCTTGCTCACCCCGAGCGCCTGCATCTCTTGGACCTGGGCCTGGGCCTCGCGACCGCTGGTCGGCACCACGCGGGCAAACGTTTGACCGTACGTGCTGAGCGACTGGTAGTAGCTGTTCGGCGCGCCGGGCACTGCCGGGGTGGACTGGGTGAGCTCGAGCGCGGTGTCGGTGGCGCTCACCTGGAGCAGGTCGACCGCGTTGGTGATCCCGAGCGAGGCGTAGGAGGAGTGCGGGACGACCTCGCCCAGGTAGGCGATCGCGCTGGAGTCCTGGATCGCCGTGCGCGCCTGGTCGGAGATTTTCCCCGTCAGGGTGAGGAGCCTCAGCCGGAAGCCGCCTACGCTCGCTGGCGAGTCGGGGAAGGAGTCCAGGAAGGCCAGCCGCTCGGCCTCGAGGACATCGGCGGCCACGTTCGGCTGGTCGGTTTGAGCCGCGCTCAGGTAGATCGTCAGCGTCGTGCCCGACGCGGTGACCGATGAATTGCCCGAACTGCCCGAGGTACAGCCGGCGATGCCGGCGACGAGGAGGGCCCATGCGCAGGCCGCCCGTCCGCGTGCGAGCACCCGGCTTGGCAAGGCGACCTCCGGCTAATCCCGCCGACCGGGCAGGAAGGGGAGCAACTGGTAGATGCCGATCGCGAGCAGCACCATCACGATGCCGATGAGGATGGAATCGAGACCGCTGATGTTCAGCGACCACAGGACGACCCACAGGCACAGGCCGGCGGTGGCGGTCAGGATCAAGCCCATCGCTTCGGGGATGCTATCCGGTCAGGCCACAGGAGAACTCACGCACCAGATCGCCGACCGCCGCCACCGGGTCCTCGCCTTCGCCGGCGGCGCGCACCAGGCGACTGCCCACGATCACCCCATCGGCCCCAGCGGCGGCGGCCGCCGCCGCCTGCTCCGGCGTGGAGATGCCAAAACCCACGGCCACCGGAACCTCAGTGCTGGCGGCCGCCCGCGCAACCACACCGGCCACTCCATCCTGTCGGCCGGCGCGCTCGCCGGTCGTCCCGGTCAGCGACACCGTATAGAGGAATCCGCGGGCCTGCGCGCCGATCCGCTCGAGACGTTCCTGAGGCGTCGTCGGCGCGACCAGAGGGACCAGCGCCAATCCGCGTTCATCGCAGGTGCTAAGCACCGCCGGTGCCTCTTCGAGGGGAAGGTCGGGGACGATCAGCCCGCTGGCCCTGGCCGCAACGAGCTGCTCGGCGAACCGCTCGAGGCCGCGGGCCATGATCGGGTTGGCGTAACACATCACGATCACCGGGACCTGCTCGGCGATCGCGCGCCCCACCTCGAGGACGTCGTGCAGCTTCACGCCCGCGGCCAGGGCCGCTGTGCCAGCGGCGTGGATGACGGGACCGTCGGCCAGCGGGTCGGAGTAGGGGACGCCCAGCTCCACGAGATCCGCGCCCGACGCCGCGTACGCGATGCCGATCCGCCGGGATGTCTCGACGTCCGGGAAGCCGCCCATCAGGTACGGCATCAGAGCGGCGCGGCGGCCGCTCGCGCGTGCCGACGCGAACCCTTCGGCGATCCGCTCGAGGCCGCTCACATGCCGCCCAGCAGCTCGAGCGCCTCGACGAGGTCCTTGTCGCCCCGCCCGGACAGGCACACCAGATCCAGTGCGCTGGGTCCGTTGGCCACCGCCCAGGCGACGGCGTGGGCGCTCTCGAGCGCCGGGATGATGCCCTCCAGCCGCGCCGTCAGCGCGAACGCTTCGAGCGCCTCGCCGTCGGTGACCGCGACATACCGCGCGCGGCCGCTGTCCCTCAGCCAGGCATGCTCGGGACCGGTCCCGGGGTAATCCAGCCCGGCCGAGACCGAATGGGCCTCCAGGATCTGCCCGTCCTCGTCCTGCATGATGGCCGAGAACGCGCCGTGCAGCACTCCCGGTAGGCCGCCCGCGGTGAGCGGCGCCCCGTGGTGTCCTGTCTGAAGACCCTCGCCCGCCGCCTCGACCCCGATCAGTTCGACTTCGGCGTCCGCCACGAACGGGATGAACGTGCCGATCGCGTTCGAGCCGCCGCCCACGCAGGCCAGCACGCGCTCGGGAAGGCGCCCCGTCCGCTCGAGGATCTGCGCCCGTGCCTCGTCGCCGATCACTCGCTGCAGATCGCGGACCATCGCCGGATATGGCGCGGGGCCGACGCACGAGCCGATGATGTAGTGCGTCGTCTCGACGTTCGTCACCCAGTCGCGAATCGCCGCCGAGACCGCCTCCTTGAGCGTGCGCGCACCCGCCTCGACCGGCTCCACCCAGGCGCCCAGCAGCCCCATCCGCTCGACGTTGGGGCGCTGCCGGCGCATGTCCTCGGTGCCCATGTAGACGATGCACTCGAGCTCGAGCAGGGCGCAGGCGGTGGCGGCGGCGACGCCGTGCATCCCCGCGCCGGTCTCGGCGATGATCCGCCGCTTGCCCATCCGCTTGGCCAGGATCGCCTGGCCCAGCGCATTGTTGATCTTGTGCGCGCCGGTGTGGTTGAGGTCCTCGCGCTTGAGGTAGATCGGGTGCCCCGCCGCCTCGCTCAGGCGGCGCGCCTGGTACAGCGGCGAGGGACGACCCACGTAGTCGCGCAGCAGCGCTTGAAGCTCAGTACGGAAGCGGGGATCCTCCCGCGCGGAGACCCAAGCCTCCTCGAGCTCAGCCAGAGCCGGCATCAGCGTCTCGGGCACATATTGGCCGCCGTAGGGGCCGAAGCGATGCTCAACCGCAGTCATCGCGCCCCGACCGGCGTGGCCGCGCCGCGGACGGCCTCGGCGAAGGCGTGAAGCTTCTCCGGATCCTTGCGCCCCGGCACCCGCTCGACCCCGCTGGCCACGTCAACCGCGGACGGGCGCACCGCCGCGATCGCCTCAGCGACGTTGTTGGGGGTCAGGCCGCCGGACAAGATGATCGGCGCCGGGCCGTGGTGGCCGCGCGCGATCTCCCACGCGAACGTCTCCCCGGTGCCGCCCGGCACGCCCGCCGTGTAACTGTCGAGCAGGTGATAGTCGGTGTGGAACGCCGAGAGCGCCCGGACGTCGGCGCCGCTGCGCACGCGCACGGCCTTGATCACCTTGCAGCCGCTCCGCCGCGCGGCCTCGGCGCAGTAGGCGGGACCCTCGTCGCCGTGGAGCTGGAGCATGGTGAGACCCACTGCGTCGGCCAGCTCGGCGACGTGGTCGAGCGGGGCGTTGACGAACACGCCCGTTACTTCCACGCGCCGCTTGAGCGCGGCGGCGATCTCCGCTGCGGCGGCCGGCTCGCATCGCCGCGGAGAGCGGGGCCAGAAGATCAACCCGATGGCCCAGGCGCCGGCGCCGGCCGCGAGTTCGGCGTCGGCGAGGGTGGTGATCCCGCAGAACTTGATCCTGGTCACGGGAACAATCGTAGGCTCGCGGCGCCTCGAAGGTAAGTTCGGGGTGCATCAGCGCGCGGCGAGCGCCCGGCAGGCCGCCTCCACGTCTCCTGAACGCATCAGAGCCTCGCCCACCAACACGCCGTCGACGCCCGCCCGGGCGAGCTCCTCGAGCTGCTCGGCACGGCTGAAGCCCGATTCGGAGACGACCAGCGCGCGCCCGGTCACCCGAGGGAGGAGGTCGAACGTCCGGCGCGTGTCGACCTCGAGCGTCTTCAGATCTCGGTTGTTGATCCCGACGATCTCCGCCCCCAGCTCGAGTGCGATCTCGAGCTCGTGCTCCTCGTGCACCTCGACCAGCGCGCTCAGCCCCAGACTGGCCGCCTCAGTATGCAGCGCGGCCAGCTCGGGCGGGGGGAGCGCCGCGACGATCAAGAGGATCGCGTCAGCTCCGGCGGCCGACGCTTCGTGCACCTGGTAGGGATCGACGATGAAGTCCTTGCGCAGCAGCGGCAGGGCGCTGGCGCGTCGCGCGAGGCGCAGATCGTCGAGGGAGCCGCCGAAGCTCGGTCCCTCGGTCAGGATTGAGAGGGCCGCGGCGCCACCCCGCTCGTAGGCGCCTACCACGTCCTCGAGCGCCAGGTCGTCCCGGATCGCGCCGGCCGACGGCGAACGCCGCTTGTGCTCGGCGATCAGCGACAGCCGGGGACGAGCGATGGCGTCTGCGAATGAGCGGACGTCGCCGGCCGCGGCGCGACGCGTCATGGCCACATCGAGCTCGGCAAGCGGGGTCGCTCGGCGCCGCAGCTCCACCTCCTCCCGCGTGGCAGCCACGATCGGATCGAGCCGGTTCATGGCGCCAGCTCGCGTGTCCGCCGCACAAACCGCTCGAGGGCGTCGGAGGCCGCACCCGCATCGATCGTCCGCTCGGCCAAGCGCACGCCGGCTTCGAGCGTGTCTGCCCCGCCGCCCGCGTAGATCGCCGCGCCGGCGTTCAGCGTGGCGAGATCCCGCGCCGGTCCGGTCCGGCCGGCGAAGATCGCGCGCGCTGTCTCGGCGTTCTGCACGGGATCGCCGCCCGGGATCTCGTCCGCCGGCGCCCGGCCGAGTCCCACGTCCTCAGGTGCGAGGGCATACCGACGGATCTCGCCATCAAGCACCTCCACGACCTGGGTGGGTGCCGACACGCTGAGCTCGTCGAGCTCGTCGTCGCTCGAGACGAGCAGTGCGTGTTTGGTCCCGAGCAGCGCCAGGGCGCCGGCCATCGTCTCGAGGTAGCCGGGGTCGGAGACGCCGATCAGCTGGCGCGTGGCCCCCGCCGGGTTGGTCAGCGGGCCGAGGAAGTTGAAGATGGTCCGCACTGCGAGCTCGCGCCGGACCGGAACCACATAGCGGGTGGCCTGATGGTGCGCCGGCGCGAACATGAACCCGAAGCCCACGTCGTCGATGCAGCGCGCCACCTGGACGGGGCCGAGGTCGATCCGGGCGCCCAGAGCCTCGAGCACGTCGGCCGAGCCGGACAGTCCCGTCGCCGACCGGTTGCCGTGCTTGGCCACCGTGCAGCCCGCTCCGGCCGCGATCAGCGCCGCGGTCGTCGAGACGTTGAACGTCCGGCGCCCTCCCCCCGTCCCCGCTGTGTCCAACAGGTCATCGCTGGCGACCGCAACCCGCGCGGCCATCGAGCGCATAGTCCGGGCCAGCCCGGCCAGCTCCTCGACGGTCTCCCCCTTGGTCCGCAGCGCGATCAGGAACGCGGCGATCTGAATCTCCGATGCGTTGCCAGCCATGATC
>JAFAZZ010000317.1 GCA_019239375.1 Solirubrobacterales bacterium
GACCTCGTCCGCGCGGTCGGTCGCCGGCGGCTGCTCAGCCGTCGGCTCACGCACGGCCGGGGGCGGCTGCTCAGCCGTCGGCTCAGGCGCGGCCGGGGGCGGCGGCTCGGGCGCGGCGGCCGCGGGCGCCTGCTCAGGCGTGGCCGCGGGCTGCTCAGCCGTCGGCTCAGGCGCGGCGGGCGCGGGCTCGGCGGCTTCGGGCCGCTCTCCCGCAGCGGGCGCGGGCTCGGCTTCGGGCTGCTCTCCCGCAGCGGGCGCGGGCTCGGCGGCTTCGGGCTGCTCTCCCGCAGCGGGCGGGGGCGCGCCGGCCTCGGCCTCCGCCGCCGGCTCCTGCCCGGTGGCCTCCTGCTCCTCGTCGCGCTGCTCGTCCTCGGGACGTTCGGTCACTGCTCAATCTCCATCGGTTGCGGCTTCTGGGCGGCGTGCGGATGCTCGGGCCCGGCATAGACCTTCAGCTTGGTCAGCTGCTTGCGGGCCAGACGGTTGCGCGGCAGCATGCCCTTGACGGCGAGCCGGATTACCTCCTCCGGCCGGCGCTCCAGCATGTCGTTCAGGCTGCGGGACTTCAGCCCACCGGGATACCCGGAGTGGCGGTAGTAGCGCTTGTCCTGGCGCTTGTTGCCCGTCACCGCGATCTTCTCCGCGTTCACGACGATCACGAAGTCGCCGGTGTCGACATGCGGCGTGTAGGTGGGCTTGCGCTTGCCGCGCAGCGCGTCGGCAATCTGGGTGGCCAAGCGGCCGAGCGTCCGTCCGGACGCGTCGACGAGGAGCCAGTTTCGCTCGCGGTCTGCGGGGGTGGCAACGTAGGTCTTCACGGCACGCATAAGCCGCGCGTCGATCGCGCGGCTCAGGGCAATGATAGGCGATCCACCGCGCACCCTGGCGGATGCGCCACACACACCCCGACGGATCCGCCGCGCCCCCTGGCGGTTCCGCCGCGCCCACTGCGGATCCACCGGCCCCCTGGCGGATCCGCCGCGTACCCTGACCTGATGCGCGCTTCCGTGCAGGCTCGCCGGGCGGCGGTTCGCCTCGCCTACGGTGGCCTGCGCACGTACTGGTTCCTGTTCCGCCCCCAGATCGACGGCGTCAAATGCGTCGTCGCCCACGCAGACACCATCCTGCTCGTTCGCCACACCTACGGCAAGCCGGTCTGGGACCTTCCCGGCGGCACCGTGAGACGCCGTGAGCTGCCCCGTGCCGCCGCCCGCCGCGAGATGAACGAGGAGCTCGGCCGGCGCATCGAGGACTGGGTGGATCTGGGCGAGCTCTACGTCAACACCAACCACCACTACGACATTCTGCACCTGTTCCAGGCCCGCGTCCCCGACCGGCAGATCGACCTCGACTTGACCGAGCTGGCCGAAGCGAGGTGGTTCCCGCTGCAGACGCTGCCGCCGGATCTCGGCCGCTACGTCCGGCCCATCCTGGCCCGGGTCAGGAAAGCCTGATCGCGGCCACCCGCGTGGTCGTTGTGCGCTGCGTCGCGTGCGAGCTCGCGGTCATCGTGAGTTTGAGGGAGACGGGCTGGTGGCGGCGCAGGGCGGCGCGCAGAGCCCGAAGGACGCCCGGCGCCGGCTTGAGCACCAGGACCGTCGGGCGCCCTGCCGTGACGGGGACGCCGAGCCTGCCGAACTGGAACTGGAACGCCCTGAACCTCCCCTTCCGCGGGGCCAGCGCTTGGACCGTGATCTGGACGTTGGCGCGCGCGTCGCACGTCACCAACACGCCTAGCCCGGCCGGGCGCAGCCGGCGCGACAGCGTCTGCAACCGGCATCGCTGCGGGTGCACCCCGATCGTGGCTGTCCCGCTGCTCGCGGCATGCACGGCATCGCCGCCGTAGCCGGCGAACACGCGCGCGTGGCTCGGGGGAAGCTCGCCTAGGGTGAAGCGGACGGTACACATCGCCACGCCTGATGTTGCGGATGGGCCCAGCAGGCACGAACCGGCCCCAGCGAACGCCGCCCCAAGGGTCGGCGAGGTGAACGACACGAGCCCGGTCGGCGCGTTCCGCTGGGCGCCGGCGACGTCAGATACCGTGGCGGTGCATGCCGACGCGGCGGTTACGGCGACGGGCGACGGTGAGCACGTCACGCTGGTCGACGTGGCCCGCGCACCAACTGCGATGTCCGTCTGGGAGGTCTGTGGCGGACCCTGGAAGTCCTCCACGGTCACCTTGGCCGTGTAGCTGCCCGTCCGCGCGTAGGCGTGGTTGCCGGTGATCACGAACGCGCCGCCGGACCCGGGTGCGATGGTGCCCGCCGTGCGTGCGCCGTCGCCCCAGTCGATCACCGCCTCGACGAACGATCCAGGGCTGCTCTCCGTGAAGGAGTCGAGCACCGCGGTGACAGGGACACCCGCCGTGGCCGTGACCGGTGCCCGCGCGGGCGTCGGCTCGGCCAGGGCGACGTCGTCGCCCGCCACCGGATCGCCGGTGAACGGCCCCGCCGCCGCGGTGCGGCCATCGAAATCGAAGATCCTTCCGGTCCCTAAGGTGACCACGACCCGGGTGACGACCGGGTTTGGAAACAGCAGCCCCGCGAACGAGGGACCGCCGGAGCTAACGGGCGCGAACACCTGGCCGAGGAGGATCTCGCCGTTGTAGTACTGGATCTCGGTGGTGCCGGCGACACCGACGTCCAGGAACACCACACCGAGTCCCCTCGTCAGCGCCGGCACCGGCGTGCTGCCCTGGCCGTCCGGGGCAACCACGTTGAGCTCGGCCACGTTCGAGTTGAACGGCGCCCACGAGTTTGGCTGGCTGAACGGCGTGAAGTGGACGTTCGAGTTCACCGAACGGAAACCGTCGCCCGCCACCGCGATGTCCGGCCCGAGGCTCAATCCCCACGGTTGCAAGCGGCTGGGCGCCGGGGCAACGACCAGGCCGGGATCGATCACCGCCGAACCCGGGTCGCTGCCGTCCAACCGGATGTCGTCCCACCTCACGTGACGAAAGCCGCTGCCCTGCTCGCCGACCAGGGTTCCGTTGTCCGCCCCGCCCGCAGCCGCCTCGAAGGCCGACAGGCTGGTGAACGTCACGGGCGGACCGCCGGTGGGGACGGACAGCGACGCCTGCGCGGTCGGCGCAGCCGCGCCGAAGACGGCCGCGACAGCCACAAGCCCCCAAATCGCCCTACGCACGGCAACCAACCCGCGTCAGGCTACTCCCATTCGATCGTGCCCGGCGGCTTGCTCGTGATGTCGAGCACCACACGGCCGACGGGACGGATCTCGGCGATCATCCGTGCCGCGATCTGCTCCAACAGGTCATAGGGCAGCCGCGCCCAATCGGCCGTCATTGCGTCGTCGCTGGTGACCGCTCGGATCACGATCACGTTGCCGTACGTGCGCAAGTCGCCCTGTACGCCCACGGTGCGGATGTCCGGCAGCACGCAGAACGACTGCCACAGCTCCCGGTACAGCCCGGCCTTGCGGATCTCATCCTGGAGGATCGCGTCGGCCTCGCGCAGGATCTCGAGGCGCTCGCGGGTGGCCTCGCCGCCGACAATCCTGATGGCCAGCCCGGGGCCGGGAAACGGCTGGCGCCAGACCAGCCGCCTGGGCAGGCCGAGCTCCTCGCCCACCGCGCGCACCTCGTCCTTGAACAGCGCGCGCAGCGGCTCGACGAGTTCGAGGTCCAGATCTTCTGGCAGGCCGCCCACGTTGTGGTGGGACTTGATCGTGGCCGCGCCCGTGCTGCCCCCGGATTCGATCACGTCCGAGTAAAGGGTGCCCTGGACCAGGTAGCGCACGTCCTCGAGCTTGCCCGCCTCCTCCTCGAATACGCGGATGAACTCGGTTCCGATCCGCTTGCGCTTCTCCTCCGGGTCAGTCACGCCCTGCAGGCGCGCCAGGAAACGCTCTTCCGCGTCCACCGCGACCAGGGGCACGTGGAAGTGATCGCGGAACGCCGCGATCACCTGCGCCCCTTCGTTCTTGCGCATCAGCCCGTGATCAACGAACACGCAGGTCAGGCGGTCGCCGATCGCGCGGTGGACGAGCAGCGCGGCGACGCTCGAGTCCACGCCGCCCGAGAGGCCGCAGATCGCCCGGCCCTCGCCCACCTGGGCGCGGATGGCCTCGATCTGGTCCTCGATCACCGACGTCGGGCTCCACGTCCGCTCACAGCCGCACACGTCCTCGAGGAAGTTCACGAGAACCTGCTGGCCGTACGGCGTGTGCACCACCTCGGGATGGAACTGGATCCCGTACACCGCCCGCTCGACCGACTCGAACGCCGCCACCGGGGACGCGGTCGAGGAGGCCAGCGCGGTGAACCCCGGCGGCGGCGCGAACACCGTGTCACGGTGTGACATCCAGCACGTCTGCTCGGGCGGCGTGCCGGCGAGCAGTTGGCCGGTCTGCCTGACGGTGAGCCGTGAGCGTCCGAACTCGCCCACCTCGGCGCCCTCGATCCGGCCGCCCAGCGCCAGCGCGATCAGCTGCATCCCATAGCAGATGCCGAGCACCGGGATGCCGAGCTCGAGCAGTTCGCGATCGAGCGGCGGGGCGCCCTCTTCGTAGACCGAGGCCGGCCCGCCGGACAGGATCACGCCCTTGGGCCGGCGGCGCAGCACCTCGCGCAGGCCCACGTGATGCGGGAGCAGCTCGGAGAACACGCCGCACTCACGGACCCGGCGGGCGATCAGCTGGGAGTACTGGCCTCCGAAATCGAGGACCACGACCTCTTCCTGGATGGGGGGCCGCTGCGCGGCATCCGTGGGTCCATCAGGGCCCGTCCGGACGGTGGTCGCACCTCGATCAGTGTCCGGACGGGGTCTCGTGGCCCCAGGGACGCCGAGCGCAGCGAGGCCAGTATTACTCGACACTCACCGCGGCGGCGGTTGGTTTGGCGCCCATGCCGACACCCTGCTCGCGCTGAAGCTGTTTGCCCTCGGTCTGGAGCGCCGGCGCGACCGCCAGCTCCGCGCGGTTGAACTCGGCGATGTCCCGGTACCCGCAGGTGGCCATCGACGTGCGCAGCGCACCCATCAGGTTGAACGTCCCATCGTTCTCGCGCGCCGGGCCCCTGATGATGTCCTCGAGCGCGCCATTTGGCGTGGTGGCGACCCGGGCTCCGCGCGGCAGCGTCGCGTGGAAGGTGGCCATGCCCCAGTTGTAGCCGCGCCCGGGGGCCTCGTAGGCCCGCGCGAGCGCCGAGCCGAGCATGACCGCATCGGCGCCGCAGGCGATCGCCTTGGCGATATCGCCGCCGTTGCGCATGCCGCCGTCGGCGATGACCTTGACGTAGTCACCCGTCTCGAGCATGTGCTGCGATCGCGCAGCGGCCACGTCGGCGATCGCCGTGGCCTGCGGAACGCCGATGCCGAGCACGCCGCGGGTTGTGCAGATGGCCCCCGGACCGACCCCAACGAGCACCCCCGCAGCGCCCGTGCGCATCAGGTGAAGCCCGGTGTGGTAGGAGGCGCAGCCGCCCACGATCACCGGCGTCGGCGCCAGCTCTCGGATGAACTCCTTGAGGTTGAGCGGCGGTCGCGTCTCGTCGCGGGAGACATGCTCGGCCGACACCACGGTGCCCTGGATGACCAGGATGTCCAGGCCGGCGTCGAGGGCTACGTCACAGTACTTGCGAACCTTCTGGGGCGTCAGCGAGGCAGCGGCGACGACGCCCTGCTGCTTGATCTCCTGGATCCGCTGGGCGATCAGCTCGGGCTTGACCGGCTCGCGGTAAATGTCCTGCATCTCGCGCGTGGCGATGTCCTTGGAGAAAGTCGAGATGCGTTCGAGCTGCGCGTCGGCCTCCTCGTAGCGGCAAAAGATCCCCTCGAGGTTGAGCACGGCGAGGCCGCCGAGCCTGCCGATGATCCCGGCTGTCTCCGGCGAGACGACACCGTCGAGCGCGGCCGCCATCAGCGGAAGCTCAAACCTGTAGGGACCGAGGGTCCAGGAGACGTCGACGTCATCGGGATCGCGCGTCCGCCGCGACGGGACGATCGCGATCTCATCGAACCCGTACGCCCGCCGCGCCTTCTTGCCGCGCCCGATCTCTACTTCCATTGCGGCATCGTATTCATGGACGCGGACGGCAGCGGGTTGAGACGCATCGGGCTGTCGATCCTAGCAGTGGACCTAACCGCTTCAGCGGGAGGCTGCGGCGCCGAATCGGGGGCGCTCGCGCCTGGTCCAGTTCGCCAGAGGGGACGCGTGGAAAGCGCGCACCCCGGATTCGGGCGTGCAGCCGACCTACCGCGCCGCGCCGATCTCGAGGTGCTCGAGTTCGACCTCGCCGAGCAGCCGGTCCACGGCGACCGGGTCGATCAGGCCGGCGCCGAAATGCTGCACGGACTCGGCACCGCACGCGACTCCGTAGCGCAGGCATTCAGTCGGCGCGCGGCCCACGTAACGGGCGGCGATATAGCCGGCGAGCAAGGCGTCGCCGGAGCCGATCGTCGAACGCGCCTCCTGCTCCTCGATGCGCACGCGGTACAGAGCGTGGCCGCCGCCGTCCAGCAGGTGGGCATAGCAGCCGTCCGAGACGGTCATGATCGCCTCGGCTGGCCCCAGGCGAGTCATCTCCAGGACCGCGCCGATTCGGTCGTCGATGTCGTTGAACTCGTGCCCGACCAGCTCCTCGGCCTCGAGCTCATTGGGCGAGATGATGGCGGGCTCGGCACGCGCGGCGAGGCGAAGCGGCTCACCCTCGGTGTCGGCAATCGTCGTCACGTTCAGCTTCTTGAGCTCGCGAATCAGGCTGGCGTACACGTCGGGCGGCACCCCCCGCGGCAGGCTCCCCGCGAACACGCACATGCTGGCGCCCTTGGCCAGGTAGAGCAGCTTGTCGCGGAACAGTTCGAGATCGTGAGCCGAGACCGCCGGCCCCCGCTCGTTGATCTCGGTATGGACCCCCGTCGTCGGGTCGAGCACGGCCGTGTTCGTCCGCGACTCCTCGCGGATCCGCACGAAGCCGTTGAGGATCGCCTCGTCATTTAGGGCGTCGACGATCATGTTGCCGGTGGCGCCGCCGGCCAGCCCGGTCGCGATCACCGGCTGCCCAAGCCGCTTGAGCGCCCGCGCGATGTTCACGCCCTTGCCCCCCGGCATCGTGGTCTGCTCCACCGAGCGGTGCCGGCGCCCGACCCTGAAATTCGGGACCTCGAGGGTCTTGTCGAGCGCAGCGTTGAGCGTGACGGTGATGATCATTGCGCTTCAGTGGTCCCTCATCCCGCGGCGCGTTATCTCCGGTGCCACCTGCGCCAAAACATGGTCAGCCCGAATGCCGCGCCCGCTGCCACCAATAGTCCAGACAGCGTAACCGATAGCACGACCATCCCCGCCAGCGATGTCTTGCGGCGAACGCGCGGCAGTTGCGCGGCCAGCAGGAGCGGGATCCGGGCCACCACGCGATGGTTCGCGAGCACCGCCAGCGAACCCACCTCGGCGTGGCGAGGCAGTGGCCCAGCGAGCTGCGCCGGAGCGTTGACGCGCACCCCGATACGAGCTCGACGAGAAAACACGCTGGTGTAGCTGGAAGCAGCGATCAGACGGGCATACACGCCGGGCCTGCCGCTGACCGCCGGTCTGGCGAAGAGCCCGCCGGTGTGAACCGGTGTGCGCAGCTCGAAGTTCGCGAAGCCGTAATTCAGGAGCGCCAGGGCAGCCGCGTCGCAACCGGCCTCACTCGAGGCATCGAGAACAGCCCCGATCAGCGTCATCCCGTGCCGCGTTCCGGCGGCCACCAGCACGTAGCCCGCCTGGAGCGTATGGCCGGTCTTGACGCCGTGGACCCACGAATAGCGCGCCACCAGATCGTTCCGGTTGACCACCACACGCGCGTGACTGCCCGTCCTCAGCACCGCGCGCGGCTTAGCCACCACTGCCTTGAAAAACGGCTCGGTGCGCAGCAGGTAGCGCGCGAGCGTCACGAGGTCGCCGCCGCTCGAGTAGTTGCCCGGGGTGTCCAGCCCGATCGGGGTCGCGTAGTGGGTGTGCATTAGCCGCAGCTCCCGCGCCTGGGCGTTCATCATCGACACGAATCGCGCCACCGAACGACGGCCCACGTTGTAGGCGAGATCGTCGGCGGCATCGTTCGCGCTGGGTAGCAGCATCGCGCTCAGAAGATCGCGGACGCTCATACGCTCGCCCGGCTCGAGGCCGATCTGCACCTCGGCCGGCGATGCGTAATACGTTGGCGCGGCGAACATGGTGCCGAGGCTCGCGTGGCGCAGAGTGACCAGCGCCGTCATCAGCTTGGTGGTGCTGGCAATCGGGAGCCGTGCGTTTGGGCTGGTGCCGTAGAGCGCCCGTCCAGTGCTCTCTTCGATCAGCGTGGCGGCGCGCACCCCGAGGGCCGGCGGAGCGGTGGCGCGCGCGCTCCCCATGCCGAGCGACGGCGGGGTAGCGGCGTCCGCGCCTCGCTGCACGACCGCGACTGTGCTCAGCACGCAGATCACCAGCGCGAGCGTCCTGATCCACGCCGGCACCGGCGCTGATCGGCTTGCCACTGCTACCTCACGGCCGCAGCCGGAGCCGCTGTGTGGGATGGAGAGCGTCGGGATTGATGCTCGGGTTGAGCGCTTCGAGGGTGCTGAGCGACACACCGGTCCTGGTCGCGATCTTCGAAAGCGTGTCGTTGGGCTGGACCACGTAGAACTTCGCCTTGGCGTTCGCGTGGCCCCCGCTGCGCGCGTGAGTCGAGGTCGTCTGCACGATCGCCGGGGCCGGCGATGCGTGTTTGTCCTCCAGCGCGTGGTGGACGATCAAGTACGTGGCTGTCGCCGCCGCGGCGAGCGCAAGCGGGGCCAGGTAGCGCGCTGGGTTCCTCCACCCCACCATCGCACGCGCGATCATACAAGCGGTCGAAGTCCGCAACGTCGGCCGGCCCGCTGCTCGCCGTCCGGCCGTAGAGCCCGATCGGCTGCGGCCTGCCCTTCGGCACAGTCACGCGGCCACGCGCCAGGCCAGATCGCGTATGCGGGCCGCCTCCCGCGCTGCCGCGGCGGCCGGATCCCCGCCGGTCTGCTCGTGGGCAGCGACGATCCCGCGCGACGCCGCGATCAGCCCACCCGCCGGGCCACACATGAATGCGGGCGCGAGCTCCTCGACCCGGCCACCCTGGGCGCCGACGCCGGGCAGCAGGAACGGCGCGTGCGGCATTCGCTCGCGCAGTGCGTGGAGCCGGTCCGGGGCGGTGGCGCCCACCACCGCGCCGACGTCGGACAGGCCGCTCCGTCCCGTGCCGGCGAAGCCGATCTCGTCGACCAGAGCGGCCAGGGCCCCGCTCACCGAACCGCCGTCGGCGAGGGCGCGCTCCTGTACCTCGGCGGCCCCGGGGTTGGAGGTGCGAACGAGCACGAACAGGCCGCTGCCGTGTCCCCGCGCCGCGGTCGTGAACGGCTCCAGAGAGTCGCGACCGAGCAGCGGGTTCACGGTTAGCGCATCGACGCCCAGCCCAGGGACCGGCCCGAAGGGTGTGGGCGTCTCGTCCAGGAAGGCTTGGGCGTACGCCGCGGCAGTGACGCCGATGTCGCCGCGCTTGGCGTCCGCGATCACGAGCAAGCCGTGCTCTCGCGCACGCGCCGCCGTCTCGGCGAGGACGCTCCAGCCCGGCGCGCCGAGCCGCTCAAAGCAGGCGACCTGGAGCTTCACCGCCACGCACTGCTCGCCCGCCGCCTCGATGGCCAGCGCGCAGTGAGCCGCGACCGCTCGCGCGGCGCGCATCGCGGGCGGGACGGCGACCGTGCCGTTCGCCTGGGCGCGCCGAATCGCCGCAGGCCACAGGCGCGCCGGATCTGGATCGAGACCCAGCACGAGCTGTGACTCGCGCACGGCGACGCGCTCGGCCAGGCGGTCGCCGAAGCCCGTAATCTGCTCTACCCCCGGGACGCGGGGTGAGCCTTCGGTGAAGGCCACGCTCACGGCCCCCCGGTCGGGACCAAAGCATCCAGCTTCCGGCGCGGCGCCCGGCGCGCGGGAACCGGCCTACTTGATGGCCTTCTTGAGCGACGCACCGGCCGTGAATCTCGGCACGCGCGAGGCCGCGATCCGGATCTTCTCGCCGGTCGCAGGATTACGCCCCTCGCGAGCGCTGCGCTGCGAGACGCTGAACTTGCCGAAGCCCGAGAACGTGACTTCGCTCCCCCGTTTGAGCGCGTCTTCGACCGTATCCAGGAAAGCGTCGACCGCGCCCGCCGCGTCCTTCTTGCTCAAACCGGCACGATCGGCGACCTGGTCGACGAATTCTTGTTTGGTCACTTGCTCCCTCCTTCGAGGTGGTAGGAATTCCCGACGCT
The DNA here is from genome assembly GCA_019239375.1 of Solirubrobacterales bacterium. Lineage (GTDB taxonomy): Bacteria > Actinomycetota > Thermoleophilia > Solirubrobacterales > Solirubrobacteraceae > Palsa-465. The sequence goes on from JAFAZZ010000317.1 coordinate 10,254, forward strand.
AACACGCGGGGCGGACGCCCCCGCCTGTCGCCGGGGCCGGGGGATTCTCCCCACTCAGCGCCAGATGCCGCGAAATCACCCACTTCTGATTACCGGAATTTCCGCACTTCGAAACGATGATCACCCGCGCTGACCGTGCCGAAACGGCCGAAGACGAACCGAGTGTCGGCGAGGCCGACCAGAATAGTGCCGTGGACCTGGGCCGACTCACCTGGCTGGGGACCGTCGTGGCGTGCCTCATCGCGGTGCTGATCCTCGTGCTGCAGGGCTACTACGGCTATGCCGCGGTGACCTTCGCGGTGGCGGTGGCGGCGGGCATCAACCTGCTCTAGCGGATCGGCGGGGCCGGCGCGGGGGCGGCGCGGGACCGGCGGGACCTGGCCGGTGGCGCCGGGGCGCGGGGGTGGCGCGGGACCCGGCCGGGGGCGCGTGAGCCCGGAGCGCGGGGCTGGCGCAGGGTCGGGGCGCCGGGACGCCAAGCGCTGGACCCGCCGGGGGCGCCTAGGCCCGGTGCGTAGGGCTGGCGCAGGGTCGGGGCACCGGGACGCCAAGCGCGGGACCCGCCGGGGGCGCCTGGGCTCGGGCGCCGGCGACGCGAGCGCGGGACCCGGCCGGAGGGCGCCCGGGCTCGGTGCGCCGGCGACGCGGGCGCGGGACCCGCCCGGAGGGCGCCCGGGCTCAGTGCGCCGGCGGCGCGGGCGTGGGACCCGGCGGGGGGCGCCGCTGAGTGGGTCCTAACCGCTCACTCGGCGATCCGCCGCGCTCGAGATTGCAGTTATGCCCCACCAAGGTGGCTGAATATGCATTCGGCTCGGGACGCGCGCCGAGTGAGCGGATATGACCCCATGGCGTCCGGGCGGCGCCGTGCTCGGACGCCGGCACGCCGGGGCCGCAGGCGGCACGCGGCGGCACGCCGGGGACGCCGGCACGCCGGCACACCCAGGGCCCGCCCGCGCGCCGGGAGATACCGGGCCGCGCCCGCGGATGCCGACACGCGGCGGACGCCGGCACGCCGGGGACGGAGGACGCCGGCACGTGGGGCCCGCCCACGCGCCGGGGGATACCGGGCGCGCCCGCGGATGCCGACACGCGCCCAATAGACGCCAGTCGAGGAGCCGCCACCGCGGCGCCGGCGCGATCAGCTCGCCGTCGCCCGCCGCAGCTCCTCGCCGGGCCGCACCCGGTCCTGCGGCTCGAGATGGATCAGGACGTCGGCGCCACCGAGCCGCTTCCCGATCACGTCCTGGAGCTCGTGGGCGGTGCGGTGGGCGTCCTCGAGCGAGGTTCCGCGGCGGAACTGGACGTGCAAGTCGACGTAGCGGCGGGCGCCGGCGCGACGGGTGCGCAGTTCGTGGTAGCCGACCACGCCGCGGGCCGCGAACTCCTCGACGGCGCCGCGAATCACCGCGACTTCGTGCGCCGGCAGCGCCTCGTCGACCAGGACGCGAGACGAGCGCGACAAGAGCCGCACCCCGGTCACCACAATCGACGCGGACACGACCAGGGCGACGACCGGATCGAGCCACTGCGCGCCCGTGATCAGGACGAGGGCAAGCCCGATCAGCACGGCCAGCGAGGTCAGCGCGTCGGTCCGCAGGTGAGCCGCGTCGCCTTCCAAAGCCGGCGATCCGGTCTGCCGAGCCCGGCGCCCGATCACGCCGGACACGATCAGGTTGACCACGAGCGAGAAGCCCACGACGGCGATGCCGACACCCAGCTTCTCGACGTGCTGGTTCCCGACGAGATGGCGGATCGCCTGGAATGCGATCGCGGCTGATCCGACGAGGATCAGGATGCCCTCGATCGCGGCGGCCAGGTTCTCGACCTTCTCGTGCCCGTAGCGGTGGCTCTCGTCCGCCGGCTCGCCCGCCTTGCGGACCGAGAAGAACGCCACCACCGACGCCACGAGGTCGATGCTCGAGTGCACCGCCTCGGTCAGGATCGACACCGAGCCGGTGATCGACCCGGCCACGACCTTGAGCAGGATCAGGACCGAGTTGGAGGCGACCGACAGCGCAGCGGTTCTGAGCTTGATCTGAGGATCCCCGGCGCCATCGTCGGACGCGATCAGAGGCGGATCCATCTCAACAACGCGCGCACCGCGTGGCCGCGATGGCTGATCGCGTCCTTCTCGGCATCCGAGAGCTCGGCCATGGTTCGATTGTCCCCGGTCGCGTCGGGAACGAACACGGGGTCATAGCCGAAGCCGTGAGCGCCGGCCCGGCTGCGCGCCATCCGGCCCCGGCAGTCGCCGAAGAACACGCGCTCCTCCCCCGCGTCGGGGTTCACATACGCGAGCGCGCAAACGTACCGGAGCCGACTGTCGCACGGGACCTCGCGCACCAGCTTTGAGAGGTTTTCCTCGTCGGTCGCGTCCACACCCGCATACCGGGCCGAGCGCACGCCGGGCGCGCCTTGCAGGGCCGCGGCTTCAATCCCGGAGTCGTCGGCGATCGCGGGCCCACCGACGGCCGCCGCCGCCGCCCTCGCCTTGGGCACGGCATTGTCGGCAAACGTGGCGCCGTCTTCCGGCGGTAGCTCCACCCCCTGCGGCAGCTCCTGCACCGCGATGCCCGCCGGCTCGAGCAGGCGCCGCATTTCTCTCAGCTTGTGCGCGTTGCGGCTGGCGAGCACGAGCGAGCGCATCGGCTCATGCCGTCCCCGCGGCGACGGCGACCTCCTGAAGCGCTCGCAGCTCCCCGATCCCGCCGGCCGCGAGCGCCAGCAGGTCGTCCAGGTGGGTCCGTGACAGCGGCGTGCGCTCGGCCGTCGCCTGCACCTCGACCAGACCGCCGTCGCCGGTCATCACCACGTTGGCGTCGACCTCGGCGGTCGAGTCCTCGCGGTAGTCGAGGTCGAGCAGCGGAACGCCGTCGACGATCCCGCACGACACGGCGGCGATCGTGCCGGTCAACGGCAAGCGATCCAGAGCGCCCTCCGACACCAAGCGCAAGCACGCCAGCTGAAGAGCCACCATCCCGCCGGTGATTGAGGCGCAGCGCGTACCGCCGTCCGCCTGGAGAACATCGCAGTCGACATATACGGTGCGTTCGCCGAGCGCGCTGAAATCCACCACGCCCCGGAGCGATCGGCCGATCAGCCGCTGGATCTCGACGGTGCGTCCATCCGGCCTGCCCCGGCTGACATCGCGTTGCTTGCGTTCACCGGTGGAGGCGGGGAGCATCCCGTACTCGGCGGTCACCCATCCTCGTCCTGACCCGGCCAGCCAGCGCGGCACGCCGTCCTGGACCGAAGCGGTGCAGATCACGCGGGTCTCGCCCATAGAGATCAGCGCCGACCCGGTGGCGGTGCGGACGAATCCGGGCTCGATGGCCATCGGCCGCAGCCCGTCCGGGGCGCGATCGTAGCTGCGAGCCGGGGCGACGCCGCTCACGCCGCGGCCCTCGCCGCCAGCTCGACGTGTGCCACTTCGCCGAGTGGCATCTGGAGAAAACGCGTCCCGAGCGCGCGAAACGACTCCACGTCGCCGGTGCACAGGAAGCGATACGCGCCCTCGCCCTCCTGGGGGTTGAGCAATCCCCGGGAGGCCAGCGCCCGCTCGACGCTGCGCGCGACGCCCGTGCCGGCGGAAACCAGGGCGACACCGCGGCCAAGCATCCGCTGCAGCATCGGCGCGCACAACGGGTAGTGCGTCGAGCCGAGGATCACCGTGTCGACGTCGGCCTTGCGCAGGGGCACGCAGTACCCCCGCACCGTCGCCACGACGGCCTCGTCGAAGGGAAAACCGCCCTGGATGATCGGGGCCAGATCGGGACAAGCCACGCTCTCCAAGTGAACGTGCGGATCGGCCGCCGCCACGGCGCGCTCGTAGGCTCCAGAGGCCACGGTCGCCGGCGTGGCCAGCAAGCCGATGCGGCCGGTGTGGCTGGCCACCACCGCCAGCTGCGCCGCCGGCCGCAGCACCCCGATCACATGGACGTCGCGTACGCTCGCCGCCAGATGACGCTCGATGGCGTCCAGGGCTGCCGCGCTGGCCGAGTTGCACGCGATCACCAACAACTTTGCTCCGGCCGCGAGCAGATGCTCGGCGATCTCGATCGAGAACGCCTCGAGCTCCCGGCTCGCGCGATCTCCGTATGGGAAGCGCGCGGTATCGCCCAGGTAGAGGTAGTCCTCGGCCGGCAGCGACACCAGCAGCTCGTGCAGGACGGTCAACCCGCCCACGCCAGAGTCGAAGACTCCCACGGGTTGATGAGCGCGCGGGTTCAAAGCGGCTGCCGGGTACGCGGGGGCATCCCGCGGCATGGTGCCAGAGGCGGCTCGATGCCGCGGGCACCGCCCGGCGCCCGCTCACCTACACCACGAGGCGCGCCCGTGTTCGCCACACGGCGACCGTCCAGGTCAGGGCGCCGAATGTCACCAGCGCCGCGACGTGCACCAGGTCGGCGCCGGGGTGCAGGCCGAAGGCGCAATGCCGGACCAGCTCGACGCAGTGATACAGCGGGTTCAGCACGGCCAGCGAACGGAGCCACTCGGGCAGGCGCGTGAGCGGGAAGAACGTGCCGGCGATGAGGAACAGCGGGGTGATCACGCCGCTGATCACGTAGCTCAGGTCGTCGAACGTGCTGGCCATGGCCGAGAAGAGCATGCCCAGCGCGGCGAACCCGATGCCGGTGAGCACGCCGACCAACGGGACCAGCACCATCGTCGGCGCGGGCGGCAGACCGAAGCAGAACGCCACGAGCAGCGGAGCGATGCCGTACACGCCGGCGCGCACGCCCAGGAACAGCGACTCGCCGGTCACGAGCTCGTCCACGTCGACCGGCGCGGCCAGCATCGCCTCGTACACGCGCTGGTAGCGGCGCTTGTACAGCGAGTCGAACATGGCCGAGAACACCGCGCTGAAGAGCACCGCAGTGGCCACCGCGCCGGTGCCGACGAACTGGATGTAGGGGATCCCCGCGATGTGCGAGACGAGCTTGCCGAAGCCGATGCCGAAGGCGACAAGCATGATCACCGGCTCCACCACCGCGGCGAACGTGCGGGTTCGCCAGTAGTGGCGGAACACGGTCCATTCGCGCGCCCAAACGCCGGCCAGAGCGACGCGCTCGATCCGCCCAGGGAGAACTCGAGCGCGACTCATTCGACGTAGTCCCCCGTGAGGCGGACGAATACGTCCTCGAGGTTCGCACTGCGGCGTACGCCGACGGGCACCTGCCCATCAAGCGCGTCGGCGTGCAGATAGGTCAGAGAGGGACCGGATTGGCGCGTCGGCAGGCCGCTGGATTGCGCAAGCGCGCGCAGCTCGCGCAGCCGCGCCGCCGACCCGTGCACGTCGACGACCTCACGGCCGGCGTGCGTGCGGATCAGCTCCGCCGGAGTGCCTTCGGCGACAACGCGACCGCTCGACATGATCGCCACTCGGTCGGCTAGCCGCTCAGCCTCCTCGATGTAGTGCGTCGACATCAGCACGGTGGCGCCCCGCTCGCGCAACGAGACGATCAGCGACCACAGCTCCTGGCGGACCTGCGGGTCGAGCCCGACCGTCGGCTCGTCGAGCAGCACCAGCTCCGGCTCGTGGATGAGCGCCCGCGCGATCAGCAGCCGGCGCTGCATCCCACCCGAGAGCGTCACGGCTCGATCGGCGGCCCGCGCATGCAGACCCGACAGCGCCAACGCGCGATCCACCGCGTCAGCCCGCGCTCGCGCAGGCACCCGGTACAGACGGGCGAATACGTCCAGGACATCGCGTACGCCCAGGTCGACGTCGAGGTTGCTCTCCTGCGGGCATACGCCCATGCGGGCGCGGGCCAGCTTGGACTGCTCGGGCAGCCGGTAGCCGAGCACCTCGATGTCGCCGGCATCGGCGATCGCCTGACCCGTGAGGATTCGCATCGCGGTCGACTTGCCGGCGCCGTTCGGGCCCAGCAGGCCGTAGCAGATGCCTGCCGGCACGGCCAGCTCGAGGCCATTCACCGCGCAGACAGCGCCGAACCGCTTGAACACGCCACTCATCGACAGGGCCGGGGGCGCCGGCGCGTCCAGCGAACCGGGGGCGAGACAGCGATCTGAGATGGAATGCAACGACACGGGACCTCCAAGAAAACAACGAGCGGCGAGCGTCCGCCGCTTGATACGCGGCGGCACGCAGGATCTGCGCAGGCTCAGAACCTGGGGGTCACAACAGGAACTGTACCGTTAAACGGCGAGCTCTGGCCACCACTCCGACAGCCGCCCGCGCGCCTCGCCGACCAGCGGTGGCGCGCCATCGGCATTGCCGGCCGCCGGCTCCGCCACCCGGAGCGGCTCTTGCAGAGCGGCGAGCGTCGCAGCCACCGACCGGGCCAGCGCGCCGAGGGCGTAGCCGCCTTCGAGCACGCACCCGAGCGGCGCCTCGAGCGTCCGGCAGATTCGGCGCATCGATCGCGTCATCGCCGCGTAGCCCTCCTCGGTCACCTCGCACTGGCCGAGCGGATCTTCCCGGTGAGCATCGTAGCCGGCCGAGATAAGCACCAGCTGAGGCGCGAAGGCCCGCACCAGCGGGATCGCCACACAGTCCACGAGCGAGCAGAACAGCGCGTCGCCGGCCCCCGGCCGGACGGGCAGGTTGACCGTGAAGCCGCGGCCCTGCCGCGCGCCGACGTCGCTCGCCGGACCCGTGCCGGGATACAGCGGGGACTGATGAATGGAGACAAACAGCACGCGGTCGGTGTCGTGGAAGATGTCGTTGGTCCCGTTGCCGTGGTGCACGTCCCAATCAAGGATCAACACCCGCTCGAGGCCGCGGGCATCGAGTGCGTACCGGGCCGCCAGCGCCACGTTGTTGAACAGGCAGAAGCCCATGGCGCGCGTGCGCGTGGCGTGGTGACCGGGCGGCCGGTGCGCGCTGAACACATATGGCGCGGCGTCGTCGAGCAGCACGTCGACCATTCGGACCGCGCCACCGGCCGCGTGCAGGGCGGCCTCGAACGACTCCCGGCTGACCACGGTGTCGAGGTCGAGGTAGCCGCCGCCGGCAGCGCAGACCTGCTCGATCGCCGCGACGTAGGACTCCGGGTGGACGCTCGTCAGCACCGCCCGGTCGATCTCCGGCGACATCATCCGCGCAAACCCGAGCCAATCGCACGCCGACAGCTCGCGATCGATCGCGACCATCCGCTCACCGCGTTCTGGGTGCGCGCCCGTGTCGTGGCGCACGGACGAGGGATGTTCGAGCCAAACGGGCGCTGAGGCCACCGGGTTACGGTATCGGTACACGGAGAGGCCGATGCCGCTCAGGTGATCGTCGCGGCGCACGCGCTGCTGGCCTATACGCGGCGGTGTCCGCCGCGCGCGCAGGAGCACGCGTCACGCCCGTGTCGGCCACCCTCGCTGGCGGAGTCCTCGAGCTGATGGCGCTCCGTCAACGCACCTGATCCGGGTAAACCGGGCTCAGGAAGGCAAGGCCGCCTTCTACTTAACAGAAGTTAACAAAGGATAAGGCTCGAACTTCACCCAGACCGGGTAGCCACCCTCTTGCGGGTAACGAGGATCGCCCTGCTGGGCGAGCAGGAGTGGTGTGCCGTATGTACGGCTTCAGCCGAGCCATCTATCGCGAGCTAGCCGACGAGATCATCGAAGACCCTTCTCGGGGCGCGCCGGTCAACCACGAGCGCGTTCTGCGCGCGTGCGAATCCGCGCTGGAGCGGCTGGCGACCGATCGGCACTACTTCGCTCGCCCGGCGCGCACGTTGTTCAACGACATCCGCATCTACTTTCCAATGAGCTCGCAGCTGCGGGTGCTGCACGTCATCCAGCGCTACCTCGACCTCGCGGACGAGTTCCTGACGCGGCTCCCCCAGAACGGCTTAGACGCCTACGGGAACCCGCTGCAGTGCCGCGCCAGCACGCGCAGGGGCACGCCGTGCCAGCGGATGCCGCTGCCGCATAACGGCTATTGCCCGTCGCATCAACACCTGGCCAAGACCGAGGAGCTCGAGGCGCCGCTCGCCGCGTAGTGCGTTAACGTCGCATCATGCTGATCGGCGTCGACGTGGGCGGCACCTTCACCGACGCCGTTCTCGCCCTGGACGGCCGTCTGGTCACCGCCAAGGCCCCCACCACACCCGAGGATCAGTCCGAGGGGGTGATGGCGGCCATCAAGGCCGCGCTCGAGAAGGCGGGCGCGCGGGCCGACCAGGTCGAGGAGTTCTCGCACGGGATGACGGTGGCGACCAACGCCCTGCTCGAAGGTCGCGGGGCGCGCACCGCATTCGTGGCCACGGAAGGCTTCACCGACCTGGTCGCGCTCGGTCGTCAGGACCGGCCGCAGCTCTACCGGCTATGCGCGGGACGCCCAGCGCCGCTCGCGCCCGAGGAACTGCGGTTCGGGGCGGCCGAGCGAATGACCCCGGCCGGCCCGCTGAGCGAGCTGAGCGCGGACGGCGCGCGTCAGCTCGCGGACCACATCGCGAGGGCGGACCCCGAGGCGGTGGCGGTCACGCTGCTGCACTCCTACCGCCATCCGCAGCACGAGCAGGCGCTCGCCCGGGCGCTCGCGGAGAAGCTGCCGGACATCCACGTGTCGCTCTCCCATGAGGTGGTGGGCACGTTCCGCGAGTTTGAGCGCGCCGCCACCACGGAGATCGACGCGGCGCTGTCGCCGCTGCTCGCGCGGTACCTGCGCCGCCTGGTCGAGCGGACCCGCGAGGCGGGGATCCCTGAGCCGGCGATCATGCAGTCCAATGGTGGGCTGATCGACATCGGGGCCGCGGCCGGCCACGCCTCGTGGACGGTGCTGTCGGGGCCGGCGGGCGGCGCCGCGGGGGCCGCCTTCGTGGCCCGCAAATCCGGCACGGCAAACGCGCTTTGTCTCGACATGGGCGGTACCTCGTGCGATGTCTGCGTCGTCGACGATGGAAGAGTGCAGGAGCGATCGACCGGCGAAGTGGCGGGTCGGCCGCTCGCGCTGCCGATGCTCGCGGTCCACACGGTCGGCGCGGGTGGCGGCTCGATCGCCTGGCGAGACGCCGGCGGCGCGCTGCGCGTCGGCCCGCACTCGGCCGGGGCGGACCCAGGGCCGGCGTGCTACGGGCGCGGCGGCACCGAGCCGACGGTTACCGATGCGAACCTCGTGCTCGGCTACCTCTCGCCCGACGCGCCACTCGGAGGCGATGTCCGGCTGGACCGGCAGGCAGCGGAGGATGCGGTCAAGCAGCTCGGCCAGCAACTCGACCTGGAACTGCTCGCCTGCGCCGAGGGAATCCGGCGCGTGGCCGGCGCCGAGATGCTCCGCGCGCTGCGGGTGGTCACCGTGCAGCGGGGAATCGACCCCCGGCGCTACGCCCTGATGGCGTTCGGCGGCGCCGGAGGCCTGCACGCCGCGCAGATCGCCGACGAGCTCGGGATCAACACGATCCTGTGCCCTCGCGCGTCGGGCGTGCTGGCCGCCCTCGGGCTGGTCGTATCGCCCCGGCGGCGCGATGTCCAGCGCAGCGTCCTGCTGGGCGGCGAGGAGCTGACCGCGCAGGCGATCGCGGACACTGTGGCCGAGCTCGGCGAGCGGGCCCGCGAGGCCATGCACGAGCCGGCAGCCGATTTGCAGGCGGTGTACGAGCTGCGCTATCGCGGCCAGTCATTCGAGCTGCCGATCGGGGCCGGCACCGAGCCCACCACCGAGGAGCTGCGCGAGGCGTTCGAGTCCGAGCACGAGGAACGCTACGGCTACCGCGACGAAGAGCAGGCGCTCGAGCTGGTGACGATCCGCGTTAGCGCGACCGCGGCGGGGGTCGATGTCGAGCTCGCCGAGTCCGATGAGCCGTCGGGGATCGAGCGCTCCAGACGCACGGCAACCCTGGAAGGCGAGCGTCTCGAGCTCGAGGTCCTGCGTGGGATCCCTACCCGGGGAAGGCAAACCGGCGGACCGGCCGTGATCGAGCTGCCGGAATCTACCCTGCTCGTCCCGCCGGGATGGAACACCGAAGTCGATGACACCGGGACGATCAAGATGACGCGAGTGCGATGAGCGTCGACCCGGTCGAGCTCCAGGTCCTGACCGGCGCGCTTCGAGCGGTGTGCGGAGAGATGGGCGCGGTACTGATCCGTTCCGCTCACTCGGCCAACATCAAGGAGCGGCGAGACGCGTCGACGGCCCTGTTCGACCCCAGGGGCCAGATGGTCATGCAGGCCGAGCACATTCCCGTCCACCTCGGCGCGATGCCGGCGGCGGTGGCCGCGGTCCTCGCCGAGGAGCACGCGCCCGACCGGTCCCGGATCCTCAATGACCCGTACGCCGGAGGCACGCACCTCCCCGACATCACGGTCATCACACCGCTGTTCGCGGATCAGAGGCTGATCGCGTTCGCGGCGAGCCGGGCCCATCACGCCGATGTCGGCGGGCCGACGCCGG